>JAFUGB010000195.1 GCA_017469605.1 Clostridia bacterium | reverse complement strand
TTCATTGAATATGTGCCCGTAACCGAAGAAAGCCAGGAGCTTGCGCCCATCGACGCCCACCGGGAATACCTGAAAAATGAAATAGCCCGACTGCGCCGGGAAAACCCCGGGATCGTATTTGTTTCCTTCCCCGGCGATGAAAAAACCTCGGACGGCTGCATTGCCGCCGGGCGCGGATTTTTCCATATCAATTCCCATGGCGGGGCTGAGCCCTGCCCCTTCTCCCCCTATTCCGATATCAACGTCCGGGACACCTCGCTCAGGGAGGCCATTTCCTCTCCCCTGTTCCGGGCCCTTCGGGAGCAGGGCATGCTGAAGGAGGACCACAAGGGCGGCTGCGTGCTCTTTGAGCGGAGAAACCAGGTGGAAGCCTTTTTGCAGGCTGAAAAGCAATCCCTGCTCTAATAACCCCAAATCCGCATGCAAATGATGTTTTGCCGCATTGCCAAAACACCGCAAAAAAAGCCGCCGGCCGGAAAATCATCCCAGCCGGCGGCCATCCTTATGGATCCTTATTCATTCGTCTTCACCCAGCTGATCACGCCGTCATCGGCATAGAACGTCAGCACGGTCTGTCCCTTATCATTGGTTTCCATGGTGTAGGGAGCGGCCTCGGTTTCCTGCTCGGCGTTATCAAAGGCCACATACAATCCGACGCCGTCTCCCTGCTCGCCGTTATCCACAGCGTATGCTTCGAAGTCCCGGGTCTGCTCACCGTTCATCAGGGTGATGCCATGGCCGTTTTCATCGATGGTCATGGACAATTCAACCCCCGCAAACATGTCGCCGTAAGCCGACAGATCGGCCGTCCACTGGCCCATGAAGCCCAATTCCTTCAGCTGCTCCAGCGCGCCCTCCATATGCTCGGTATAATCCAGATTCTCCAGGCAGAACAGGCTGATCACATTATTGATGGTATCCTCCGTACGGTCAGCCTGGATACCGGCAGCCAGCCAATAGGCGTAAGCGCCGCTGGCGTATTCGGCCAGGGCGTCCTTATCGCTGCCATAGCGGAATTCAATATGCCAGGTCGTGGCGGGTGTATCGGGCATCAGCAGGAAATACTTGAATTCGCCCGCGTCTTCATCGGCCGTTTCATACAGATAGCCGTCCATCATCCCCGCAATGGAAAATTCGCCCGCGCAGGTATACACATGGCTGAACACCTGCTCGCCCTTTTCGTCCAAGCCGCTGATGGTGTTGCCGTCAAACACAAACTGGCTGACGCCGTTGATGAAGTAGCAGTCAAACTGCGCGCCGTTGGAGCCGTCGCCATAAGCGTCGATGGCTTCCTGGCCATAGATGGTTCCGGTACACGCGCTTTGCAGCATGGCCGTAACGATGGGAGCCATATCCTGGCCCATCACAGCCGCGCAGTTATCCAGCCAGATCTGGTCATAGGCCGGATCGCAGATCACAGGGAACAATTCATCATAGGTGGCGCTCACCTCAGACAGCAGCTGATCGCCCGCGCTCTCCGCCGAGGCATAGTATGCCACAGCCAGGACAACCGCAAGGCACAAAATCGTAGAAAGCACTTTTCGCATGGGGCTTCCCCTTTCTTCCAGCAAAGCTGGAGCACAATCATTAGTTAGTTATAACTAACACCAAAAATTATAAGGATTCCCGCTCCCGCCGTCAAGCCACCGTATTGACCTGGGCAAGGCGTTTTTTTGTCTGATATTTCACCCGTTTTCTTTCTTTTATTTTGTTTCCGGGCATGGTATACTGTACATGGTTTGCTGCCGCAAACTGCATTTTTCTGGAGAGGAAACCGATCTGACATGAAGTACATCGGCGTCTATTGGCACCTGTTTGCGCCCATGATGAAAAAGAGCATCGCGGCGCGCTTCGGCAGCGAAATGGCTGCTCAGTCCATCAAAAACGGAAAGGCGGAATACAGGCGGCTCCTGTCCCGGGCCGACGATCTGGGGCCGGGCAATCCCATGGCTTCAAACGCCTATTTTGCCTATGTTTTCGCCGCGGCATGGCTGGGAAGCGGCAAAAAAATCACCCCGGCCCAGATGGGCCTGGTGATGCGTGACGTGCTGGAGGGCAGGCTGCTCCGCACTTTTTTCGGCATGACCGATTTGAACCGTTCGCCAAAGAAGTGGCGCAAGGACATGGAAAAGTACCAGGCATGGTATCAAAAGCACAGCCAGGCGTATCCCGTCAACTGGCAGGTTCATTTTGATGAAAGCGCCCATCGGGATGGCAGCTATTACTATTTCAGCCGATGCCCCATCTGCGAATTCTGCCGGCGGGAGGGGATCAGCGAGCTGATGCCCGCCCTTTGCGCCACCGATGAAATCATGTTCCGTCTACAGCACGGCAGGCTGTACCGCGAACACACCATAGCCGACGGCGATCCCGTATGCGATTATTGGGTGGTGGGCGATAAGGTGAAGGATCCGCAGTAACCACCCGGCCAAAATCATTATTTCCCCCGTGAGAGCGGGCGGGTATAGGTGAAAAACACCGTGGCCATGGGCGGCATAACGATGCTGCACGACCATTTAAGCCTTCCCATGGGCTTTCGGCGGGCACGCAGGGCTTTGGGATTGCCCTTGCCGCTTCCGCCGTACGCAGCGCCATCGGTATTGAATATCTCCTTCAGATAGCCAAATTCAGGCAGACCGATCACATAATCCGCATAATAGGCCGGCGTGAAGTTGGTAACGCATACGATGCTGTTGCCTTCCCGGTCCCGCCGGATAAACGAAGTAATGCTGCGGTCGCTGTCGTCGGGATTGAGCCAGGCAAAGCCCTCCCAGCTGTCGTCCTGCTGCCATAAAGCAGGCGTTTTCCGGTACAGGGCATTCATATCCCGTACGCAGCGCTGCAAATCCGGATGCCGTTCATAGACCAGCAGGAACCAATCCAGCTGGTCGCTGTCCTTCCATTCAATAAACTGGCCAAACTCGTTTCCCATGAAGTTGAGCTTTTTCCCGGGGTGGCTTAGCTGGTAGCCCAGCAGCGCCCGAAGCCCGGCAAATTTTTTCCACAGGTCGCCGGGCTGCTTATCCAGCATGCTGTGTTTGCCGTGCACCACATCGTCATGGGAGAAAGGCAGAATATAGTTTTCGCTGAAGGCGTACATCAGCGAAAAGGTAAGCTTATTATGCTGGTATTTGCGGTCCAGGGGATCATGGGCGATATACGACAAAATATCGTTCATCCAGCCCATATTCCATTTAAAGCTGAAGCCCAGGCCGCTCCGCTGGGCCGAATGGGTCACCAGCGGATAGGCGGTGGATTCCTCGGCAATCATCATAACGCCGGGAAAACGGCTTTCAACGGCCAGGTTGAGCCGGCGCAGAAACTTTGCGCCCTCCAGGTTTTCCCGGCCGCCGTTCACATTGGGCAGCCACTGGCCCATCTCCCGGCCGAAATCGTGGTACAGGATGGCGCTCACGGCATCGCAGCGAATGCCGTCGGCATGGTAATACTCCAGCCAGTAGCACGCGCTGGAAATCAAAAAGCTGCATACCTCGCCCCGGGCGTAATCAAACAGCACCGTCCCCCACTGCGCCATATCACTGCGTCTGGGATCGGCATGCTCATAGCAGCAGTCGCCGTCAAAGCGCATCAGGCCCTCCTCATTGCGCGGAAAATGGGCGGGAACCCAATCCAGGATCACGCCGATGCCTGCCTGGTGCAGCCGGTCAATGAGCGCCATCAGCTGCCGCGGCGTACCGTAGCGGGCGGTGGGGGCATAAAACCCCGTTACCTGGTACCCCCAGCTCATATCCAGCGGATGCTCCATGACGGGCAGGAACTCCACATGGGTATAGTGCATGTCCTGCAGGTAGGGAATCAGCGCTTCCGCCGTTTCCTCATAGGTATAAAAGCTTCCATCCTTGTGGCGTTTCCAGCTGCCCAGATGCATTTCATAAATGTTCACCGCGCTGTGCACCCAGTCGGTCTGGGCGCGGCGTTCCATCCAGTCGGCATCCTCCCAAGCATAGCCTGCCAGATCGCAAAGCCTGCTGGCCGTGCCGGGACGCATTTCGGCTGAAAAGCCGCAGGGATCGGCCCGCAGCCGCCAGCTGCCGTCAGCGCAGCGGATGGCGTACTTATACAGCGGGCTTTCGGCAAACAGGGCGGCCGGCAGGATCAGCTCCCAGGTGCCGTCAAACTGCTTCTCCATGGGGTAATCTTCGTAACGCCACTGGCAGAAAGCGCCGGTAACATACACCTGCTGCGCATGAGGCGCCCAAACGGTAAACTTCCATTTTTTGCCGTCCGGCGTCAATGTATGCGCGCCAAGCCAGCGGTAAGCGTCATTGGCATAGCCCTGGTGAAAAGCCTCCCGCGCGCGGGAATCAGGGGCGGAATACAGCATGGAAAACGCCTCCTCAGTATAATAAAAAAGCAGTTTGGAAAACTTGTATCCTTTTTTAATATTATAGCAGAATCAGGGAAAAATTCAACCGCACCAGGCGGGTTGATAAATAAACTTGCGTATTATAGAATCACATCATGAAAAACGCAAGCGGAAGCCTGCTGCTGCTTTTAACAGCGCTGATCTGGGGCACAGCGTTTGTGGCGCAGCGTTTTGGCATGAATTTTGTAGGCCCCATCACCTTTCAGGCCGTACGCACGCTGCTTGGCTGCGCGGCGCTGCTGCCCGTGGCGCTGCTGCGCAGGAAACAGCTGGGAACAGCCTTTCGCATGCCTTCAGCAAAAGCATGGCTCACCTGCGGCCTGCTGCTCACCGGCGCCAGCACATTGCAGCAAATCGGCCTGACCAGCGTCCCGGCGGGCAAGGCGGGATTCATTACCGCTCTGTATGTGGTGCTGGTCCCCGTGCTGGGCGTTTTCCTGGGCCGGCATACCAACCGGCGCACCTGGATCGGCGTAGCGCTGTCGGTGGCAGGGCTGTACCTGCTGTCTTCCATCAGCAGCCTGTCGGTTTCCTCGGGCGAAATACTGATCATGCTGTGCGCCCTGCTGTATGCCCTGCAAATCCTGGCGGTGGATCATTTCGCGCCGGAATGCGACGGTGTGGCGCTGAGCTGCATGCAGTTCCTGGTGGCGGGCCTGGTGCCGCTGCCCATCGCCCTGGTCACAGAGCATCCCCAATGGATCCAGCTGTGGAATGCCCGGCTGGCGATTTTCTACACCGGCGTTTTCTCCTGCAGCATCGCCTATACCCTGCAAATCCTGGGCCAGCGGCGCACTGCGCCCGCCCTGGCTTCGCTGATCATGAGCCTGGAATCGGTATTCTCGGTGATCTTTGGCGTGCTCCTGCTCCATGAAACCATGACCGGCAAGGAGCTGCTGGGCTGCGCGCTGATGCTGTCGGCAGTGGTGCTGTCCCAGCTGTCAGAAATAAAGCGCGGAGCCTGAGATTCGTTCATCGCAAAAAAAGAGCTGCCATGCCGCAGCTCCCAGATTATCAACAAACCCAGCTTCGTGAACCTGGGATGCATGAAGGGGCCGCGGCCCCTTCATTTTTCATCCGCAGGCGACGGCGTGTACGCCGCCGAGGAGAAAATTTGTGTAGCGGAGCTTGCCCCCGCGAAACAAATTTTCTTTCCCATCAAATTTTACGGCCGTGATGCGAAGCATCACAGTAAAATTTGCAATCCGAAGAAAATGAGGCTTCATTTTCTTCGGGGGCATCGGCTTTGTCGGTGCCCAGAGGCTTCTCAGCGATGGGAAGCCTTCTTTTTTCTTTGCAGAATCACGATCAGCGCAAAAAGGCACAGCACCACGCTGAGCGCCTGGGATACGCGCAGCGGCCCCAGCATCAGGCTGTCGGCCCGCAGCCCCTCGATCACCGTCCGGCCCGCGCCGTACCACAAAAGGTAGCGGAAAAACACATCCCCGGGCTGTCCGGCTTTTTTGCGGTACAGCCACAGGATCACAAAGCCCAGGGCATTCCAGCAGGATTCATAAAAAAAGGTGGCTAAACGCCATGCGCCGTCGGCAAACACGGCAACGGGGAAAAACTGCCAGGCCGGATTCAGCACGGGGCTGCCGTAGGCTTCGCCGTTAAAGTAATTGCCCCAGCGGCCAATGGCCTGGCCCAGGATCACCAGCGGCGCGGCGATATCCAGCAGCGTCAGCAGCGGAAGCCTGTTTTTTCGGCTCAGCGCCAGCAGGCCCAGGAAGCCGCCGATCACCGCGCCGTAAATCGCCAGCCCGCCCTGCCAGAAATACAGGGCGCTCAGGGGATCAGCGGCGTAATACCGCCAGCGGAAAACCACATAGTAGACGCGGGCGCAGATCACCGCCGGCGGCACGGCCCACAGGATCATATCGATGCCTGTATCCCGGGGCAGCCCCCGCCGCCTTGCCTCCCGCTGGCACAGGACGGTGCCCAGCAGGATGGCCAAGGCGATCAGCAGCCCATAGATGGAGATAACGCCGAATAACTTATTGCTCATAAAAAGCATTATGTGTCCGCCGTACCCGCTTTATGCACCGTTTGCAGCCAATCGCGGATGCGCAGATGCTGGGGGCACTGCTTTTCACAGGCGCCGCATTTGACGCAGCGGCCGGCCTCGGCGCTGTCCCTGACAAAGTCCTGGTAACGGCGTGGGAATTCCGCCAGCTTGTCAAACATGTTGAATTCATTATAGGTACGGAAATTGCGGGGAATGGCCACGCCCTTGGGGCAGGGCAGACAGTATTCGCAGCCTGTGCAGCCGATGGGCATGCGCCGCCGGTAGGCCTCCCGCAGATCGGCAATCAGTTTTTTATCGCTTTCGCTCAGGGCGCCAACGCGCACATCCTCAAAGATGCGCAGGTTGTCATCCAGCTGTTCCTCATTGCTCATGCCGCTTAAAATCGTGGCCACCTGCTCCTCATTGCCCACAAAGCGGAAGGCCCAGTCCACCGGGCTGTGCTTTTCGGGATAGGCGTCCATGATGGCCTGGATATCGGCGCTGGGTTTCGCCAAAGCGCCGCCCCGCAGGGGCTCCATGATCACCAGCGGCACGCCGCGCTTCCTGGCTAGCGCGATGCCCCGGTCCCCCGCCTGGTGGTTAATGTCCAGATAGTTGTACTGGATCTGGGCCATGCACCAGTCATAGCCGTTCATGATGTCCTCAAACACATCGTATTCATCATGGAAGGAGAAGCTTGGATAGCGGATGCGGCCGTCCTTCACGGCGCTGTCCAGGAATTCCAGCGCGCCCAGCGCCTTGACCTTTTCCCAGCGCTGGCGGCTCAGGGCATGCAGCAAATAAAAATCAACATGGGATACCTGCAATTTTTTCAGCTGCTCATCCAGGAGCTTGTCCATATCGGCCCGGGTCTCCACCTTCCAGACGGGCAGCTTGGTGGCCAGCCGCACACGCTCGCGGTAGCCGTCCCGCAGCGCCTGGCCCACGATATTTTCGCTTTCGCCGCCATGATAAGGATAGGCGGTATCGATATAGGTAACGCCCCCGTCAATGGCGGCGCGGATCAGGGCGATGGCCCGGGGCACATCCACCGCCTTTTGGCCGTCCTGCTCTGTCATGGGCAGCCGCATACAGCCCAGGCCCAGCCGGGAAATATCAAAACCTAACTTTCCAAAAGGTACGTATTGCATGGCGGTTCATGTCCTTTCATTTTATTGACCTCAGTATACCATACTCCGGCCCTGAAAAAAAGTAAAAAATTGCAATGCGCCGTATTTCTATGGTATAATAGCTTAATCCCTTCAGGAAAGCAGGAGACAGCATGTACCAGGCATTATATCGCAAATGGCGTTCGCGCACTTTTTCCGAAATGGTGGGCCAGGAGGCCGTTATCCGCACGCTCAGGCACCAGGTGGCCAGTGGGCGCATTGCCCACGCCTACCTGTTCTGCGGCAGCCACGGCACCGGCAAAACCAGCGCGGCCAAGATCATGGCCCGGGCCATCAACTGCGAGCATCCGGTGGACGGCGATCCCTGCATGGAATGCGCCAGCTGCAAGGCGCTGACGGAGGACGCGTCGCTGGACGTGTTTGAAATGGACGCCGCCAGCAACAGCCGGGTGGAAGAGATCAGGGACCTTTTGGAAAAGGTGGATTATCCGCCCCAATTCAGCAAGTATAAGGTATATATCATTGACGAAGTGCACATGCTCAGCAACGCCGCCTTCAACGCGCTGCTGAAAACGCTGGAGGAGCCCCCCTCCTACATGGTGTTCATCCTGGCCACCACCGAACCCCAGAAAATCCCCAGCACCATCCTGAGCCGCTGCCAGCGCTTTGACTTTGGGCGCCTCACTGAGGAGCAGATGATCAGCCGCATGGTATCGGCCATGCCCGAGCTGAAGGAAGCCGAGCCCGCGGCGCTGGAGCTTATTGCCCGGTCGGCGGACGGCGCCATGCGCGACGCCTGGAGCCTGCTGGATATGTGCCTGGGCTCGGGTGAAAAGCTCACCGAGCGGCTGGTGCGGCAATCCCTGGGCGCGGCGGACAGCGATTTTCTGTTTGACTTTGCCGCCGCCCTGGCCGCCGCCGACGGCACCCGGGCGTGGAATATGATCGATGATCTGATGCGCATGGGCCGGGACGTGCAGGTATTCCTGCGGGATTTTTCAGCGCACATCCGGCAATTGGCTTCCTTTAAATTAGGCGCCCGGGCGGCCGGCGAAATGACCGGCGCCAACGCCAAACGGTATGAGGAGCAATCCCGGGAAATTTCACTGCCCAGGCTTTTGCGGATGCTGGAAATGGCCATGCGGGCCGAGTCCGACACGCGCTACGCCTCCTCCCCCCGGGCCGTGCTGGAGCTGTTCGCCCTGCGGGCCTGCCGGGTGAGCGATACCGCCGATATCGAGGGCCTGTCAGCCCAGGTGGAGGACCTGACCCACCGCCTGGAGCAGCTGCAAAAAAACGGCGTTCCGGCGCCCAGGCCCGAAACGCCCGCATCCCGACCGGCGGCCACGCCAAAGCCCGCCCCTGCCCCCGCTCCCGCCATTGCATCCGAAACGGAAGCGCCCGGCGGCCGCAGGCCCGCCGACGTATGGAACGCCGCCCTCAAGCGCCTGGCCAAGGAAGCCGTGGCGGCCTATGCCCTGATCAACCAGGGAAAATTTGGCGGCTACAGCGATGGCATATACCACTTGATATTCAGCAGGGACGCTGCCATGAGCCGGGATTTTGTCAACGCCCCCGAGCGCAAATCGGTCATGGAGCGCCTGCTTACCGAGGAAGGCGGCGCCCCTGTCCAGTTTGAAGCCGTGCTGGAGGGCGAGGGCAGGCGTGAAAAATCCCTTCGGGAGCAGCAGGAGCGCGATGAGCATATGCTCATTGAAACGCTGGGCCGGGAACGGGTGCAGATAGATAACGACTGACCGTTGAATTTACAAAATTAATATGTTTACATTTTATTACGATATGTTATAATATAGAGTGAATTATGACCAAATGATGACGAAGGAGGAAGCGCTTATGAGCGAGGGCAGGGGAAAATACTCTTCCGCGCCGCTGAACGGGCTCAAACGCACCCGAAACGGCGGCTATCGCATGCCCCCCGAGCGTCCCAGACGGGACAGGCAGCGCAATACCTTTGTATTCCTGCAGGTATTTATGTCGGCGCTGCTGCCCGTGCTGTTTTTGGCGGCGCTTATTTTGGGCTACACCGAGCTTCACTGGATCTTTCTGGTGCTCTCAGCGGCCGCGCTGCTGGTGATGTGGGGCGCCCGGGCCTTCGTGCCCCAGGCCCGCACCACCATGACGCTGATCTACACCGCGCTGATGATGGTGTCATTGGGCGCGGCGCTGTGGTTCACCCATCCCATGATCAACCGAAACGCCGATACCGTGCAGGCCCAGGGCAACGACTATTCCGCCATCTTTGGCCGCGATACCACCGCCAGGGACGTGCAGGATTTTACCGTGCAGCAGAACCTGGCCCCTACCGCCACGCCCTCGCCTACGGTGAGCGCCCAGTCCGAAGCCCAGCGCCAGCTGGAAAACTTTATGAACAGCTGGATGAGCCTGGATTATAACGCCATGCTGTCCTACTGCGTGCCCAGCTGGGTCAACGCCCAGGAAAACCCGCAAACCGCCATTTTCAAAATCCGGGGCACCAGCATCCCGGTGGATTACGATATCCAGGGCGCGTCGGGCACCGAAGCCGACGATTCCCGCACCATGGACATGACCGCCCTGATCGACAAAGGTACGGGCAGGGATCCCCAGCAATACCAGTACAAGGTTTTAATGCTGCGGGTCAACGGCGTATGGTATGTGGATCCGGCCTCGCTGTCCTCGGCCACCGAAATCAGGACCGAAGTCACTCCCACGGTGCAAATCACGCTGATGCCCACCTATACGGTGGACGCCAACATGCGGCTTTACTACAATCCGGACGGCGGATCGTATTACCATAAAAACGAGAATTGCAGCAAGGTGGCCATCAAATACCTGCCGCTGAAGGGAACCTTCCTGTACAGCGAAATCACCAATCCCGCCTATGCCAGCCTGAAGCCCTGCGACGGCCGCAACCCGCCCAACCGGCCCAATTGATCATATCCCTTCGGCAAAGCGCAGCAGGCCGAAAAAGGCTGTCAGCTGGCACCGCTTCAGCGCCGCCCCGATCCGGGCGGCGCCATTTTCGTTCCGAACGGCTTCCGCGCCGGCGGAAACATCATCCAGCAGCCCGCCCAAAGGCGTCAGGCTGTCCGGCAGCGCGCCGTCAAAGGCCGATGAAAGCCGCTGCCCGAGCGCCGCGCAGGTAACGCCTTCGGACAAAAGCGCCGCCCGGGCATCCTCAGCGCTGACCGTTTGGGCATCCAGGCCCGTTGACAGCGTATACAGCTTGCTTTCCAGCCCGTCCAGGTAGCTCAGCGTTTCCTCCAGCGCGTCGATTTGGCTGCCTGTACCCCCAGCCCGCATCGTCAGCGCCTCCCGGACGCAGGGATGGATATACGTGCTGATGTTCTGTCCGTTCAGCCGGGTCTGCACGGCCTGGGCCTCCGCGCGGGTGGCATAGGCCGCCGCCAGCACCCGGTAGGTATCGCCATCCCGGTATACATAGCCCGCCGCGCCGCGGGCCGAATACTGCTGGGCCATCTGCCGGGCGGCGCTCTCCTGGGTAAAAGCGCCCAGCTGCAGCGCGTACAGCGTATGCCCGGACAAGCTCAGCTCCCGGCTTTTACGGGTGGTATCCTGCTTCTGCGCCGTTTTGTCCGGGGACAGGGAAAAGGGCCGGGCAATGCCCAGCCGGGCCTGCACCTGCCAGGAAACGCCCAAAATAGCGGCCCCCAGCAGCAGGCAAAGCACGGCGCGCCGCCCTGTGTGCGGCGTTTTATAGGTAACGGTTCGAAGTCCCTTTCGCGGCATACGCTCCTCCTCCGGCATTCCCATGCCTCTGCCGTTCATTCTATGCGGCGGCGCGCGCCGCTTAGACCCGGGATTTGCACGCGGTGCGCAATTATGCTACAATAGAGAAAATCCACGCAGGAGGCGCGTATGCGTTATCACATTGATACCATTCCGGTATGGGACGCCCTGAAGCTGGACAGCGAATGCCCGCTGTGCGCCCTGCGCCGCCAGATTGAGCGCGGTGAAGTGGACCGGTTCCTGGGTGGTTCGGTGATGGAGCCCGAGACCCGCGTCCGCGTAAACGCCAAGGGATTCTGCCAACGGCATCACGTGCTTTTGTATGCCCAGCAAAACCGGCTGGGCCACGCGCTGATGACGCACACCCACCTGCGGGAAACCCGGCAGGCAGCCGATAAAATCCTGGAAGCCGCCGAGCTGGGCGCCCAGGGCAGGGACGCCTCCTTCATGAAGCGCGCCATGGGGCGCGGCGGCCAGGATGCCCTTACCGCCGCCGCCGACGCGCTGGACGCCCTCACCGGCACCTGTATCCTTTGCGACAGCATTGCCGCCAACATGAACCGCTACGCTTATACCCTGCTGCACCTGTTCACCCATGACAGCGCTTTCCGGGAAGCCTTTGAAAACAGCAAGGGCGTTTGCCTGAAGGACGCCTCCCTGCTGCTGCGCATGGCGGCGGAAACGCTGCGGGGCAGGGAACAGGCCGAATTTGCCGCCGCGCTGCACAGGGTTTGCAGCGGCGGCTTGCGGCGGGTGGAGGACGAGCTGGAATGGTTCACACTGAAATTTGATTACCGCAACGCCAACAAGCCCTGGAACAACAGCCGCGACGCGCTGGACAGGGCGATAACGAAACTGCGCTCCTGGTGTTTGGGCGCCGAACCGGACGGAAAGAAATGAACAAAAAGCAATTGATTTTGACTGCGATATTGACGCTTGCGCTGCTGCTCAGCGGCTGCGGGCAGCAGCCGCCTGAAGGACTGATCAAGGAAAACCCGGACAGCGGCCTGATCATTGACGCCGTCCCCCAGGCCGGCGCGGCCCGGCAAGCCACCGACACGCTGTACTTCGGCTATGGGGATACCGGTCTCCTGCGCCAGGAGAGCAGGCAGATCACCCTGCTGCCCAACGAAACCCGGGAAAAAGCCCTGGTACGCGCCCTCCTGGAAGGCGCCCGGGATGCCGGCAGCCGGCCGCTTTTCCCGGACAAAACCGAGGTGCTGTCCACCCAGGCCCAGGACGGCGTGATCTATATCACCTTCAACGAAGCGCTTTATGACCGTTACGCCGACGAGCCCGGCCCGCAGGCGGCCTCCATCGCGCGCAGGCAGCTGGCCATGGACGCGCTGACCGCCACACTGACCGAAAGCGGCGAATACCGCAGCGTACAGGTGCTGGTGCGGGCTGAGGAAAACGTAGGCCGCAGCATGCGGCTGACCACGCGCTTTTTCTGGCAGGAGGATGAAACCACCGTGCCGCCCCTGACCCGGCAAAGCGGCCGCCTGCCCACGCCTTCGGCCTATGCCGGGGCGCTGCTCACCGCCTGGCAGGACCGTGATCCCGAAAGCCTGGCGCATTTTGTATCCGCCCGGGAGGGACAAACGCTGGCCGCGCTGGGCGGCGACCTGGCCGCCGCGCCGGCGCTGCTTTCCTTTGCGGTATATGACGGCACCGTATCGCCGGACGGCGGCAGCGCTGTGGTATGCGCCGACCTTTTGCTCCGGGATGCCCATGGCGGCGAAACGGCAATCGACGCCTGTCCGCTTCGGCTAATCAGTGAAGGCGGCGCATGGAAAATCCTGCGTTCGCAGTTGATGGATATCATGGGAGAAAGCAATGAATAAAATGCTGTTGCGCCGCCTGCTGTGCGCGGCGCTGTGCGCCATAGTGGCCCTTGGGCTGACAGGCTGTGTGAGCGGCATTGACGCGCTGAGCCGCAAGGATACCGTGACCCTGCCCCCCGCCGGCACCGCCCACGCCGCCCCCACCGGCGATACCGATCAGGAGCTCGCCCAGACCGTGCTTCTATATGTGCCCAACGCGGCAGGCACCCGGCTGATCGCCCAGACAGAACGGGTGGTCATATCGGCGGCCCGGCATCCGGCGGAGGCCACGCTGCGCCAGCTGTTTGCCTTCGCGGGCTCGGACAGCGCGCAGCCCTTGAGCCGGGAAGCCAGCCTGCAGCTGTCCCCGATAAACCCTGTGGAAATATCCGGCGGTACCGCCACGGTCAACCTGGGCGCGTCGGCGCTGACGCTGTCCCACGGCGATTTTTACACGGTTTGCCAGGCCATTGCCAACACGCTGACCCAATGGGGCGACATTCGCTATGTCAATGTGCTGGTCAGCTCCACCCAGCCCGGCCTGGACGTGGGCGCCAGCGTACCCATGGGCTGCTTTACGCAGAACCTGAACGACAGCATCGATACCCTGACCGCCGCGGCCGAAACCCAGACCGCTGCCGCCGCCGACCGCCGCTTCAGCATGGCGGCCACGCTGTACTACCCGTCCTATTCGGGGCGCGGCATCCTGGCCGAGACCCGCAGCGTCAGCTTTGACAGCCGCTCCAAGGGCCAGCTCATTGAAACGCTGCTGGATGCCATGAGCCAGGCGCCCCAGCAGCTGGGCAATGTGCCCACGCCTCCCAGCCTGACCGCCTATCTCAGCGAGCCGCCCACCGTGCAGGAAATCGCCGTTACCGGCGGCCAGCGGGCCGTGCTGCGCTTTGGACAGAGCTTCAATGACGCGCTGATTGGCGCGGGCATCCCGCGCTCGGTAATGCTGGCGGCCATCACCTATACGCTCACCGGCTTTGTGCCGGGGCTCAACGGCATTACGGTTTATATCGGTGAAGAGCTGGTAAACAGCGTGGTGCCGGGCGGGGTGTATGACGGCGCGGGCGAAACCATTCAGTTTTCCGGGGATATCATGCGCCGCAGCGATTTTTCCCGTTTTGTGCTGGCCAATTGCACGCTGTATCTAAGCGACGGCGACGGGCACCTGAAAGCTGTGCAGCGGCCCGTCCCCTATTATGAGACCCGGTCGGCCCGGTATTTGCTGGGCTGCCTGATGCAGGGCCCCCAGACGGTGGACGGCGGCGCCGGCACACAGCCCGTCCTTCCCCAGGACCTGGGCGATGCCGACCTGCTGGGCGTGGGCCTGGACGGCAATGTGATGCTGCTGAATTTTTCCCAGCACTTTGCCGCCGCGGCAGCCGATTTGGATGCCGAAGCCGAACGGCTGCTGGTTTACGCCATCGTCAACACGCTGTGCGAGCTGCCCGCCGTGCGGGGCGTATGCCTGTTTATCGCGGGAACGCAGCCCGATACCCTAGCAGGCGGGCTGTACCTGCCGGGAGCGTTTTTGAAAAACGGCAGCATCATCAGGGAATGAACATCCATCAACCTGTGCCTGAAGCTTTTTTATCGCCAAGAGAGCTCCCGGGCATCAAAACAGCAGGGCAATTTGCGATAAAACAAGTTCACTTGTTTTTCGGCAAATTGCCCTGCTTTCTCCTGTGCGCTTCGCGCACAGGCAGCCTTCTTTGGTACTTCTTGGGCCTCCAAGGAAGTACGCCCCCGTTCGTCGCATCCCCCGCAGCTATGCCGGTGACTGATTTGTCATTTTGTCCTGGGCAAGCCGCGTGCAGGGAGACGCGGGGCCTCCCAAGCAACGCCGGGGCGAAAAGGGCGCCCGCGTATTCAATGCTTTAGACGCGATTCAGCATTATGTTACTCCAGGTCTTCAAACTCGCTTTCGGGCATCTCGGGCAGGTCAGCGTCGGGATCCTCGGCGGGCGTTTCCACCGGCTGGAAGGTGGCGCGGATGGCGGTCTCCAGCTCCTCCTTGAACTCGGGATGATCCTTGATATACTGGCGGGTGTTCTCACGGCCCTGGCCGATGCGCTCATCCTTATAGCTGAACCACGCGCCGCTCTTGTGAATGATATCGCGCTCCACGGCCATATCCAGGATGGTGCCTTCCTTGCTGATGCCCTCGCCGTAAAGCAGGTCGAATTCGGCGGTGCGGAAGGGCGGGGCCACCTTGTTTTTGACCACCTTGATCTTGGTGCGGTTGCCGATAACGGTAGGGCCGTTTTTGAGCTGCTCGCCCCGGCGCACATCCAGCCGCACCGAGCTGTAAAACTTCAGCGCCCGGCCGCCGGTGGTAACCTCGGGATTGCCGTACATAACGCCCACCTTTTCGCGCAGCTGGTTGATAAAGATAACGATGGCGTTGGTCTTGTTGACCACGCCGGCCAGCTTGCGCAGCGCCTGGCTCATGAGGCGGGCCTGCAGGCCCACAAAGCTGTCGCCCATTTCGCCGTCGATTTCGGCTCGGGGGACCAGCGCGGCCACAGAGTCCACCACCACAATATCCACGGCGCCCGAGCGCACCAGCGCCTCGCAGATCTCCAGGGCATCCTCGCCGGTATTGGGCTGGCTCACGTACAGTTCACCAATATTGACGCCAAGCTTCTGGGCGTAATCGGGATCCAGCGCGTGCTCGGCGTCAATGAACGCCGCAATGCCGCCGCGCTTCTGGCACTCGGCCACCACATGCAGCGCCACGGTGGTTTTGCCGCTGGATTCAGGGCCGTATACCTCAATGATGCGGCCCTTGGGGATACCGCCCACGCCCAGGGCCAGATCAAGCTCCAGGCAGCCCGTGGGAATGACCTCCACCTTCATATGGGCCTGATCGCCCAGCTTCATCACCGTACCCTTGCCAAACTGCTTTTCCAGGGACGCCAGCGTGGTTTCCAGCGCTTTCGCGCGATCGTCCAACACCTTGGCGGCCTTTTCTTCTGCTGCTTTCTTTGCCATAAAAAACTCCTTACTCCAAATTTAAAAGATTCAAAGCCGCCTGCACGGCCTGCTGTCTGATTTCCGCGCGGCTGCCGGCAAAGCGGCATTCCCGCGCGCATGTTCCCCGCGGCCCGGCCAGGGCCACGTATACCAGGCCCACGTCCTCGCCGTCAGGCCCGGCATAGCCCGTGGTTGCCAGCGCGTAATCGGTATTCAGCCGCTGCCGCGCTCCCACGGCCATTTCCAGCGCCGTCTGGCCGCTGACGGCGGTATAGGCCGCAAGCGTCGCGGGATCAACGCCCAGCAAGGATATCTTGCGGCCTTCGTCATAGGCCACGATACCGCCCATAAACACCCGGCTGGCCCCCGGCACCTCCACGAAGGCGGCGCTGAGCAGGCCGCCGGTGAGGCTTTCGGCGCACCCCACGGTCTGCCCGCGGGCGGTGAGCGCCGCCACGATCTCCCGGGCGGTCACAGGCCCAGGTCCTTTACAAACAGATCCTTGAGCTTCCAGAAGTATTCGGCGCCCGAATACAGCGTGAGCGCAGCCACCAGAAAGCTCAAAACCCACGACAGCGTGCCGCTGCCAAACAGAAGAACGCAGATGATCAGCACCATCTGGCAGGCTGTTTTCACCTTGCCGCTCCAGCCCGCGGCCACCACCCGGCCCTGCTCGGCGGCCACCATGCGCAGCCCGTCCACCAGCAGTTCCCTGAACACCAGGATCACCGGCAGCCACACTGGCAGCGTGTGCTTGTAACACAGCACGATCATCATGGAAAGCACCAGGATTTTATCGGCAATGGGATCAGCGAACTTGCCAAAGTTGGTGATCAGCTTTTTCTTGCGGGCAATATGGCCGTCCAGCGTATCGGTCAGGCACGCCAGGGCGAACACGATGGCCGCGGCCAGACGGTGATCATATCCCGCCAGCAACAGGCACACCGGCACCAGCAGGATACGCAGGATGGTTAATCTGTTGGGAACGTTCATGCTTACCCCTCCATGATTCCGTACAAATCATAGGTATCAGCGCGCACAATTTTCACATTCACAAATTCGCCCTCGGCCAGCTCCCGTTCGGCGGTAAAATAGATCAGCCCGTCGCTGTCCGGCGCTTCCATGGCGCTGCGGCCGGTATAAAAGCCCTCCTCAAAGCCGGTGACCAGCACGCGGCAGACGGTGTCCACCCGCGCTTCGTTCAGCTCCCGGCTCACCTCCGCCTGCACCGCCATCAGGCGGTCCAGCCGCTCCTGCTTTACATCCTCGGGCACCTGGTCCGGCATTTTCGCGCCGGGGGTATCCTCCTCCGCCGAATAGGCAAAGGCGCCCATGCGGTCAAAGCGCACGCGCCGGGTAAAATCCAGCAGGGCGTTAAAGTCCTCCTCGGTCTCCCCGGGAAAGCCCACAATAAAGGTGGTGCGCAGGGTAAAGCCCATTTCCCGGGCACGGGTAAGCAGCGCCTCGGCCTCCTCCACGGTGCCCCGGCGGTTCATGGCCTTCAGGATCCTGTTGCTGGCATGCTGCAGCGGCAGGTCCAGGTATTTGCATACGTTGCGGTGCTTCGCCATTTCCTCCAGCAGGGAAAGGGGCGTTTCATCGGGATACATGTACAGCACCCGAAGCCATTCCACCCCGGGCTTTTCCGCCACGGCGCGGATAAGCTCGGCCAGGCTGCCACCGCTGTCCCGGCCATAGCGCGTGGTATCCTGGGAGATCAGGATCAATTCCCTGGCGCCGTTTTCCACCAGGGTATCCACCTCCTTCAGGATGGCCCGCTCATCGCGGCTGCGATAGCCGCCGCGGATCAGCGGAATGGCGCAGTAGGTGCAGCGGTTATCGCAGCCCTCACCGATGCGCACGTAAGCCGAATACGCGGGGGTGGTGAGCACGCGGCCGCACTCCAGCATATCCCAGCTGCGCTTGCGGTAATCGGGCCGCTGTCCCGCCGCCGCGCCCTCCACGGCTTCCACGATCTTATCATACTGGCCCACGCCCAGCAGGGCGTCGATCTCCGGCATATCGCTGAGCAGCGCGTCGCCGTAACGCTGGGCCAGGCAGCCGGTGACGATCAGCTTTTTGCAGCGTCCCGTATTCTTATAACCGGCCATTTCCAGGATGGTCTGGATGCTCTCCTCCTTGGCGGGATCGATGAACCCGCAGGTATTGACGATGATAACCTCGGCCTCTTCGGGATTGGGAGTGAACGCATGCCCCGCGCCGATCAGCAGCGACAGCATTTGCTCGGTATCCACACGATTCTTGACACATCCCAGCGATACAACGCCGATTTTCATGATTTTGCCTCCGGGGTCCAGACTTTAGCATTGATTATAGCATAAACTTTTTCGCCATACAAGTGTCACGGCAAAATTTATGCGAACAACTGTTTGTATTTTTGGTTTCTTCACGGAAAAGCTATTAAATAAGGAAAAAGCTTGTACTAATTCGTGTTTTATGATATAATAAACAGGATGGCGTTTTCCGTGCGTTAGCGCCGTCAAATCTGCAAAACGGAGGCTTTGCATGTCCGAAAAATTGAACGTCCGGCCCGCCGAAAGCGCTGAAGCCAGCCACTACGGCGCGGATGATATTCAGGTGCTGGAGGGCCTGGAGGCCGTGCGCCGCCGCCCCGGCATGTATATTGGCTCCACCGATTACCGGGGCCTGCATCACTGCGTATATGAAATCGTAGACAACTCCATCGATGAAGCCCTGGCCGGCTTTTGCACCGACATCATCATCACCATCAAAAACGACGGCTCGGTGGAGGTGCAGGACAACGGCCGCGGCTTTCCCGTGGGCATCCATCCCAAGATGGGCCGCCCCGCCGTGGAGGTTTGCCTGACCGTGCTGCACGCCGGCGGCAAATTCGGCGGTGAGGGCTACAAGGTATCCGGCGGCCTGCACGGCGTGGGCGCGTCGGTGGTCAACGCCCTGAGCCGCCACATGATGGTGACGGTGTACCAGGGCGGCAAGATCTACCGCCAGGAATACAACATCGGCAAGATCGAATACGACCTGCAGGTGATCGGAGAGGCCGGCACGCGCACCGGCACCACGGTGCAGTTCTGGCCCGATATCCGCAGCGAAAGCAACCCCGGCGGCGTGTTTGATCCCGATATCGAGTTCAATTACGACATCCTCAAAACCCGCATGCGGGAAATGGCCTTTCTGAACAAGGGCATCAAAATCGTGCTGCGGGACGAGCGCGAGGGCCGGGAGCAGGAGCGCGTATTCCACTACGAGGGCGGCATCCGGGAGTTTGTCAAATACCTGAACAAGAGCCGCGAGGTGCTGTTCCCCGAGCCCATCTACATGGAGGGCGTCAAAAACGGCGTTTCGGTGGAAGTGGCCCTGCAATACAACGACAGCTATTCCGAAAACATTTACGCCTTTGCCAACAACATCCACACCCCCGAGGGCGGCACCCACCTGATGGGCTTCCAGAGCGCCCTGACCCGGGTGATCAACGATTACGGCCGCAACAAAGCCCGCCCGCCCGTGCTCAAGGACAGCGACGCCAACCTGAAGGGCGAGGACGTGCGCGAAAGCCTGACGGCCATCATCAGCGTAAAGATGCACGAGCCCCAATTTGAGGGCCAGACCAAATCCAAATTGGGCAACAGCGAGGTGCGCCCCATTGTGGACAGCCTGGTGGCCGAGGGACTATCCACGTACCTGGAGGAAAATCCCGCCGTGGCCAAGCAGATCCTGGATCGCTGCCTGAACGCCGCTCGCGCCCGGGAGGCCGCCCGCAAGGCCCGGGACTTGACTCGCCGCAAAACCGTGCTGGAAAGCGCGTCCCTTCCCGGCAAGCTGGCCGACTGCTCCGAGCGTGACCCGGCCAAGTGCGAGATCTTCATCGTGGAGGGCGACAGCGCCGGCGGCAGCGCCAAGACCGGCCGCGACCGCCATTACCAGGCCATCCTGCCCCTGCGCGGCAAGATTCTGAACGTGGAAAAGACCAGGCTGGACAAAATCCTGCTCAACCAGGAAATCAAGAACATGATCACGGCCTTCGGCTGCGGCATCGGTGAGGATTTCAACGCCGATAAGCTGCGCTATCACCGCATCGTGTGCATGACCGATGCCGACGTGGACGGCGCCCACATCCGCATCCTGATGCTCACCTTCTTCTATCGCTACATGCGGCCGCTGATTGAAAACGGCTATGTGTACATTGCCATGCCGCCGCTGTACAAGGTGACCAAGGGCAAAAACGAGCATTACGTATATGACGACGCCGAGCTGCAATCGCTGCTGGACCGCATCGGCCGCGACCCCAAGCCCGAGATCCAGCGCTACAAGGGATTGGGCGAAATGAGCAGCGAACAATTGTGGACCACCACCATGAACCCCGAAACCCGCACCATGATGCGCGTATCGGTGGAGGACGCCATGGCGGCTGACGAATACATCAGCCTGCTGATGGGCGACGCGGTGGAGCCCCGGCGCGATTTCATCGAAAAGAATTACAATATGGTCACCGACCTGGACCTGTAAGGAGGACGCATGAAAAGGATGACCTGCTTCCTGCTGGCGGCGATCATGTGCCTGGGGTTTTGCTCCGCGATGGCCGGGAGCGCCCAGGAGACCATGGCCGCCAAGGCTTTGGAAATGGCCGCGGCGATTTGCGAATGCGGCCAGTCGGATAACTACCTTGCGCTTTTCACCGGCGCGGAAGCGGTGCAGGCCGCGGCCAGGCAGGCTGCCCGGGATATTGCCGGCAGCCCCGGGCGCGTGCTGTGGCTGCAGGCCGATGCGCAGAAAATGCTGGATTCCCTGGGCGCCGAGCTCACCGATGTGCCGCAGATTGCGCTGGACAGCATGAAGCGCCGCCTTCCCATCTCCATGCTGATGCAGCTTGCGTCCCAGGAAGGCGTCGAAACCGTAGCGGCAATCAGCGTCATGCAGCTGAATGATACCTTCTATGCCGGGGATGACCTGGCCGAAGATGCCATCATCGTGCTGGACTTTGGCACGGACACCGCGCTGGCCTGCGCCTTCAGCGTTGCCGGGCATGGATTTTTAACCTGTACAGCCATGCCGATCCCCTTCAACGAAACCGCGCAGGCCAGCCTGCAGATGCTCGTCTCCATGGGCATCTTCTCCATGCGGGAAATTGCCGCGCCCCAAGAATAATTTACAGTGTAAGAAAGGGACGATTCCATGAGCGATATTCAGGATCGCCTGATTCCCATCAAGCTGGAAGAGGAGATGCAAAAGAGCTTCATCGCCTATTCCATGGCGGTAATCATCAACCGCGCGCTGCCCGATGTGCGCGACGGTCTGAAGCCCGTGCATCGCCGCATCCTGTACGATATGAACGAGCTGGGCATGACGCCCGACAAGCCCTTCCGCAAGAGCGCGCGCATTGTGGGCGACGTGCTGGGTAAATTCCACCCCCACGGCGACGCCTCGGTTTACGACGCCATGGTGCGCCTGGCCCAGGATTTCAACATGCGCTACATGCTGGTGGAGGGCCAGGGCAACTTTGGCTCGGTGGACGGCGACGGCGCCGCCGCCATGCGTTATACTGAGGCGCGCATGGCCAAAATCACCCAACATCTGATTGGCGAAATCGACAAGGACACCGTCGATTTCATGCCCAACTTTGACGAAACGCTGATGCAGCCCACCGTGCTGCCCGCCCGTTTCCCCAACCTTTTGGTCAACGGCTCCAGCGGCATCGCCGTGGGCATGTCCACAAATATCCCGCCCCACAACCTCACCGAGGTGATCAACGGCACCATTTGCCTGATGGAGAACCCGGACGCCACGCTGGACGACCTGATGGAGCACATCAAGGGCCCGGATTTCCCCACCGGCGGCATCATCCTGGGCCGCAGCGGCATCCGGGAGGCTTACCACTCCGGCCGGGGCCGCATCCTGGTGCGGGCCAAGACCGAGGTGGAAACCCAGGGCAACGGCCGCGACCGCATCATCATCACCGAGATCCCCTACGGCGTCAACAAGGCCAAGCTGGTGGAAAAAATGGCCGAGCTGGTGCACGAAAAGGCGCTGGAGGGCATCAGCGATATCCGCGACGAAAGCGACCGCCACGGCATGCGCATCGTCATTGACCTCAAACGCGACGTGCAGCCGCAGGTGGTGCTCAACTACCTGTACAAGCATACCCAGCTGCAGGACACCTTCGGCGTGATCATGCTGGCGCTGGTGCACGGCGAACCCAAGGTGCTGAGCCTGCACGACATGCTGTACTGGTACATAGAGCACCAGAAGGATGTGGTCACCCGCCGCACCAAATATGATCTGGACAAGAGCCTGGCCCGCGCCCATATTTTGGAGGGACTGCTCAAGGCCATGGACAACATCGATGAGATTGTCCATATCATCCGTCACAGCAAGGACACGCCCTCCGCCAAGGCGCAGCTGATGGAGCGGTTTGAATTCAGCGACAAGCAGGCCCAGGCCATCCTGGATATGCGCCTGGCGCGCCTGACCAACCTGGAGACCGATAAGCTGATGGCTGAATACCAGGAGCTGGAAAAGACCATCGCCTACCTGCAGTCGATCCTGGCCGACGAAAAGCTGCTGCTGAGCGTGATCAAGGATGAGCTCACCGCCATCCGCGACAAGTTTGGCGACGAGCGCCGCACCGAGATCGGCATCCTGGACGGCGAAATAGACGTGGAAGACCTGATTCCCGTAGACGACATGGTGGTTACCCTGACCCACTTCGGCTACGTAAAGCGCCTGCCCCGCAGCACCTACCGCGCCCAGGGCCGCGGCGGCAAGGGCGTGGTGGGCCAGAACCTGCGGGATGAGGATTACACCGAAAAGATCGAAATTGCCAATACCCACCAGCCCATCATGTTCTTCACCAGCCGGGGACGCTGCTATATGATGAAGTGCTATGAGATCCCTGAAGCCTCCCGCACCGCCCGGGGCACCGCCATCGTTAACCTGCTGCAGCTGCAGACCGGGGAAAAGGTGACGGCCATGATCCCCATGCCCAGGGAGGTTGAAGGCAAGTACCTGACCATGGCCACCCGGGGCGGCCTGATCAAAAAGACGCCGCTGGATGAGTTTGCCAACCTGCGCAAGAGCGGCCTGATCGCCATCATCTTAAAGGAGGACGATGATCTGGTGGACGTGGAGCTGACCGACGGCAGCAGCGTACTGCTGATGGCCACCCGGGGCGGCCGCGCCATCCGCTTTGATGAAAACAAGGTGCGCAGCATGGGCCGCGCCTCCATGGGCGTGCGCAGCATTAAGCTCCGGGAAGACGATCGGGTCATCAGCATGTGCGCCGTTACCCAGGACGCGCTGGTGCTCTCCATCACCGAGAACGGTTACGGCAAGCGCACCGCGCCCGACGAATACCGGGAAACCAACCGCGGCGGCCAGGGCGTTACCGCCATGAACCTGACCGAAAAGACCGGCCTGCTGGCCGCGCAGCTGATGGTGAAGGCGGATGAGGACATCATCCTGATCACCGACGACGGTACCGTGATCCGCACGCCGGTGGACAGCATCCGCGTATGCGGCCGCGTATCCCAGGGCGTGCGCCTGATGCGCGTGGGCGAAGGCGCCCATGTGGTGGGCGTAGCCAAGACCGAAAAAGAAGAGGAAGCCGAAGCCTCCGCCCAGGAAGCTCCCGCTCCGGAGGAATAACAGCGTGATTGGCACGGAGGACATTTCCGTTCTTCGTGCCAATCATCGTTCACAAGGGAGAGCGTTGGCGCCGCTTAAAAGCGCTTTGCAACAAAGCCGTTTGCCGTTCACATTGCGGCTTTTACGGTAAAAAAGCGCGCTTTCCCGCCCAGAAAAAAAGCACGTAACCTCCCGCCCAAGGAGCATTCATGACAATAAATGACCGAAACCTGGAGGCCATGGGCCTGATTTCC
>JAFUGB010000015.1 GCA_017469605.1 Clostridia bacterium | reverse complement strand
AGGGCTGCATCAACGAGCTCAAGATGATCCTGAACTGGAGCGAGGAGCCCTTTGACGCCGATTACTATGTGGATCATGAGTATGTGGCCGGCGACGCCGCCGAGCTCAGCAAGCATGGCGTACATGCCGAATATCTGCCTACCCTGCAGGCGCTGAAGGCCGAAATCCAGGCATATCTGGATTGGGCGCAGCCCCAGCTGGATGCCGGTACTCCCGAAAACCAGCTGACCCTGTTCTCCACCCTGAACCTGCATATCTTCCAGACCTACTATGGCGGCCTGCGCCAGAGCGCGGACAAGAGCCAGTGGATCTATGGCGATGTGGACCTGGTCAAGCAGTTCATTGAGGGCGGCCAGGGCCTGAAGGAGTGGCTGGAGGCCCAGGGCGCTACCTTCCGCGAGGACAGCCAGCCCACCCTGATCGGCGCGCTGTGGTATCGCGAAAACGAGTTCATCGGCTCCACCATTGACCTGGATGGCGATGGCAACAACGAAATGGGTCGCTGGGGCGCTTACTTTGCCGCGCCTATGACCACCGTGCTGAACGCCAATGAAAAGAACCAGATCATGCTGCGCACCGACGCCGAAGAGCTGATCGTGGAAGACGGCCGCGTGACCGGCGTCAAGGCCACCAGGTTTGACGGCACCCCGGTGACCGCCCATGCCGCTAAGGGCGTTGTGCTGGCCACCGGCGGCTTCGCTGCTAACATCCCCATGGTGCTGGAAAACAACGTGTATTGGTCCACCGAATACCTGACCAATGCCACCAAGACCACCAACCGTTCTTCGCTGCAGGGCGACGGCATCGTCATGGCGGAGGCCGCCGGCGCCGCCACCACCGGCATGGGCTTTACGCAGCTGATGCCCATCTCCTGGGTGGACAACGGCAACCTGGCCTTCGGCGGCGGCAACTACGCTGCCTGGATCAACCCCACCACCGGCAAGCGCTTTGTGGATGAGGGCTCCGAGCGCGATGTGCTGTCCCTGGCCGAGTTCAAGAACGGCATGACCGTTAACGGTACTCCCGGCGTATTCCTGGAGTTCTATAACTCCGCTGAGCCCATCCCCGGCCCCATCCAGCTGCCCGCGCCTGATTCCGAGAATGCCGATATGGCCGGCCGCTACTATCGCCGCACCGTTGACCAACTGCCTGAGCTGTTCCAAGAGCTGGGCGTGGAAGCCGATCCCGCCGTGGTCATTGAAACCATCAAGGCTTATGACAACGCTGTGATGACCGGCGGCGAGTTCCCCGATGTGGGCAAGGCCATCGCCTCCCGCTGCATCGGCAACGTGGAAAAGGATGAAAACGGCAACTACCTGCCCGATACCTATGATCTGGAAGGCACGCTGCTGACCATCCGCCTGATGGCGCCCTCCACCCATCATACCATGGGCGGCCTGGTGACCGATACCCAGCGTCATGTGCTGACTGCCGATGGCGCCGTTATCCCCGGCCTGTACGCTGCCGGCGAGGTTACCGGCGGTATCCATGGCGGCAACCGCCTGGGCGGCAACGCCATCGTTGAAATCTTCGTGTCCGGCCGCACCGCGGCGCAGGCCATCGCTGAGGACAACAAATAATCTTCGCCAACAAAAAAGGCGGCTCTCCGAAAGGGGAGCCGCTTTGCTGTTCAGAAAAAAACACGCAGAACATTAAGTCCGCGTGTTTATTGGATGCCGATCCATTATTCGGCTTGGCTCACGATGGCAATGCCCGCGCTGGCGCCGATACGGGAGGCGCCGGCCTTGATTACATCCAGGGCTTCCTGGTAATTGTGCACGCCGCCGGCGGCCTTTACCTTCATGGCATCGGGGATGGAAGCGCGCATCAGGGCCACGTCGTGGGGAGTGGCGCCGCCGGTGCCAAAACCGGTGCTGGTTTTTACAAAGTCCGCGCCGGCCCGGGCGGCAGCCTGACACGCCAGGACCTTTTCTTCGTCCGTCAGATAGCAGGTCTCAATGATCACCTTTACCAGCGTGTCATCAGCGGCTTCCACCACCGCGCGGATATCCTTTTCCACCAGGTCGATATCGCCGTCCTTCAGCGCGCCAATGTTGATCACCATGTCGCATTCCTGGGCGCCGTTCTCAATGGCGTTGCGGGTTTCAAAGGCTTTTACCTCGGGCGTGTTGGCGCCCAGCGGGAATCCGATCACCGTGCATACCTTTACGCCGCTGCCTTTCAGCAGCTTTGCGGCGTAGGACACATGGCAGGGGTTTACGCAAACCGACGCAAAATGAAATTCCGCCGCTTCCCTGCAAAGCGTTTCAATCTGTGCCGCGGTGGCAAAGGCTTTCAGCTGCGTATGATCGATGTAGGCGGCGATTTCAGCCTTCTTCATGGGTGGGTCCCTCCTGTTGTTGCTGTTCGTTGTGCTCAAACCAGCGGCGGGCAAAGGCAGCCACGGCCGGGGCGATCTCCTTAAGGCTCCAGGAGCTGGTGTTTACGGTGATATGATAGCTGTCCGCCTGGCCCCATTTGCGGCCGGTGATCATTTCATACGTCTGGGCGCGGTTTTTATCGATGCGTTTGATGTTCTGCTCGATCTCCTTGGCGGTCAGGTTTTCATTTTCGGGCGCGCGTTCCTTGCAGCGCTGCACCTTGCTGGCCAGGTCGGCGCATACAAACACGGTAAAAGGCTTGTATTCGGACAGCAGAACATCGGCGTTGCGGCCAACGATCACGCAGTTCTTGCCGGCTTGCGCAATTTCCTCCACCACACGGGTTTGCTCCTGCAGCAGGCCCACCTGCGTTGACTGCATCATGCTGCCGGAGCCAAAGGAATTGTGGAAGGTCAACGGGATGCGCTGCCAAATGCCGGTTTCCAGCGTTCTTTCAACGTAGTTTTCATCCAGGCCCCGGGCTTGAGCGATGGAAGAGATGATCTCCCGGTCATAGTAATCAAAGCCCAGCAGCTCAGCCAGGCGTTTGCCCAGTTCACGGCCGCCGCTGCCAAACTCACGGCTGATGGTAATAATTCTCATCTGTAATCTCCTCCTTAATCCGAAGGTCTCCTATTTTTATTATACCCTGAAACATGGAGAACGTCAAATACAAATTGAATTGCGCCAACTGCGCAGAGCGCAATGCCCGCAAAGGTGTAAAGAGCCGTCAGGCGATGCGTGGTGCCGTAGATTTCCAGCGCTCCGCGAAACAGACTGCCCACCGTCAGCGCGGCGATGCCGGACCGCCAGAAAACTGCCCCAGGGGGATTGGCCTTCCCGATCACCAGGCTGCACAGCGCGCCGCCTGCCAGGGGATAGATAAAGGCGAATACCATGGGGTAGGACCATACGCCGTGGCTGTAATGCTCATAAATCCACGCGAACAGCGCGCAGAATATGGCTGCCGCCATGTACCAGAGCGCCGTGCGGCGGCAATTGTCAGAAGATGGCAACAATGTCGCTCACGCTCCTTTCGTTGCTTCGGCTGCCCGTGGTGGTGGGGATGTTGACCAATTGACCGTTGAAGATCATGGCCGAGGAACCGCCTCCGTCCAAATTGTAGGCCGTTTCAGCGCCCAGGCTTTGCAAAAACTGGGCCAGCTGGTGGAGACTCAACCCCTGGCTGGCCGATGTCCGGCCGTCGGCCACCACAAACAGGTAGTGCAGCGGCCCAACCTGGGCCAGGGCGGTGCGGGGATTGCTGGCCATGGCCCGGCCCACCTCGTCGTTGGGACCTACGGAGATCTCCCCGCTTTCTATCAGCGCCGGCCCGAAGGATAAAACCTGAACCGCTCCGCCTTGCGTCAGCGCCTCGGCGCTGACTTCATTTTCGCGGATAATGCTGAAATTGCCATTGGCATCAATTACCAGGTCCTCCTGGCCGTTGATGGGGAGGGAGCGGTACAGCGTGCCGTTGCGCACCACATAGCCCCGCTCCCGCGCGCCGTAATAATCGCCGTTGATGGCCAGAACAGCCGAAGTGCGCCGGGCCATGGAGGAGGGCGTTTCGGTTACGTTTCGACCGTAGGTATCCCGGGCCAGCACCGAAGAGAGCGCTTCGGGGGAGGACAGCGTCACATCCGCCACATAAACCGTCGTGTCTTCCACCCGATAGCTGCTCAGCGCGATATGGGTTTGCCCGTTGTCATATCGCAAAGGGAACGCTTCATCGGCGCTGTCGGACTGAATGGGAGCGGAGTCGGCATGATGCTGAAGCTGGGTGCGGGATTTGCTGTTCCGCTTCCCGCCGCTTTGCTTGCCGGAGGCGGTGGAAACCGGCGCGGGCGTAGATTCGGCCTGTGCCGGCGCAATGATCGGGGAGGGCGCCGCCGGCTGATACGCATGGGGGATCACAAAAGTATCCAGCGCCAGCCAAACGGTGAATCCTGTCAGGGCAATGCTGTAGCCAATTGCCCATAGCTTTGTCTTTTTCATGCTGTTTCCTTTCAATGAACAGGCTAAAGGGGAACGCTGCCGCCCCCCTTTTTGTGTGCTTTTATCTGCGGCCGCCGCCGTGGCGCTCCCAGCCGCCGGGCGTTTGACCGCCGGGCATCTGGCCGCCGGGCATGAACAGGTCGTTGGGAAGCTGCTGTCCGTCGGGCGATTGCTGATTGCCGTCGGGCGCCTGCTGCTGGTTTCCCCGGCCGTTGCGGCCGCCGCCAAAGCCGCCGCCAAAGTTCCCCATGCCCGAGCCGCTGCCGGAAATGATGCTGCTGGGGGTGATCTGGGTGCTGCCGGTGCTGTTGGCAACGGTATAGGTTTGGCCGACGGCCAGGTCAGGACTGCTGATCACCACGCATTGGTAGGCTTTTTCCACCGTGCCGCTGAACAGCTCGCTGCCGTTGGCGTCGGAAACCGTGATGGTATCGGCGCTGCCGCTCAGGTTGACCAGGATGGACGCCTGGGTGGAAGCCGAGCCAAAGTTTTCGGCCATGCCGGTGGCGCCGGCCGCGATGACCGTACCGCCTGTGATTACGGCATTGCCGTTGTAATCCAGCGCGCCGTTGCCGCTGCTTGTGGGACCGGATACCACGATATAGCCGCCGTTCACATACAGGTCGCCGTTGGAATCGATGCCGTCGCCCTGGGCGTTCACATAGATATTGCCGCCGTTTATGGTGATGCTGGACCCATCCGAAGCGAACATGTCATTGCGCCAGAAGCCGCTCTGATCGCTGCCGCCGGAGGAGTTGAGCCCGTCGTCCGAGGAGGTGACCGAGATATCGCCGCCATTGATCACGATGGCCGTGGCCTCTATGCCTTCATAGCTCTGGCTGATGGTGACGCTGCCGGCGTTGATGGTCAGGGTGTTGTCGGCATGCATGCCGTCGTCGCCGGAGCGGGCCGTCAGTGTGCCGCCGTTTACGGTCAGGTCGCCATCGGTATGGAAGGCATCATCGGCGGCGTCAACGGTGATTGCGCCGTCAAGGATGATCATCCGGCCGCTGGCCTTGATGGCCTTGGCGCTGCCGGTATCGGTGCCGCCGACGGTCTGGCTGTTGTTCCAGCCGCCCCGGAAGCCCATCATCATGCTCTCGGTATGCACTTCACCGTTGACCGAGCCGCCGCCCGCGATGATATCAAAGGTGCCGCCGGCGATCAGTACATAGCCCTTATCGGCGTTTTCCTCATTCTTGGCGCGGATGCCATCCTTGCCGGATACGATGGTGAAATTGCCATCGGCAATGCGCACGCTGTCGTTGGCGTCAATGCCCCGGCCCTCGGCGGTGATGCTGTAGGTGCCGCCGGTGATTTTCAGGTCATCCTTGCCCACAATGCCATGATTGGCCGAAACGATGGTCAAAGAGCCGCTGCCGTTCAGGGTGATATCGTCCTTGGCGAAGATTGCGGCGTCGATCTCGCCGGATGGGTCAAAGGAAGGGATAGTCAGGGTGTTTTCGCTGCCCTCCGCCAGGGTAATGAATACCTTGTCGGCGTTTTCCACGTAGATGGCAGCGCTGCCTTCGGCGGTGATGTCCACGCTTTTCAGCACCAGCTGTACCTTGTCGCTGTCGCCAACGCTGACGGTCACAGTGCCCCGCGTTTCACCGCTCAGCACATAGACGCCCGCCTCGGTGATGGTTACATCGCTTTCATGGGACAGGTCAATGGCGACGGCTGCCGCCGCATCCCAGGTGCCGGACAGGTCACGGCTGGAAAAATAATCATTCAGATCATAGGTGGCGTTTTCGGCCTCCACGCCGGTCAGGGCGAACACCGTGCAGGTGCTCAGCAGGAAAACAGCAAACATCAAAACGGTCAATAGCTTCTTCATGGATGAAACCTCCTCTGTCTTTACAGTTCGGACGCGGCGCTGGCGGCACGGCACAGGGAAATTTCCAGATTGCCGTTATGGCAGCGCAGCTCGTCGATCATTTCTTTGGTTCCCGCATCCTTGCGTACGGTCACGGTATAGCGCAGCTTGAACATGCTGCCCGTGTTGACGGTCTTTACCTGCTCCAGCTTCCATTTGGCGCAGTACTTATTCAGTATGCCGTCAAATTCTCCTTCGTAATTCAGGCTTTCGGGCACGGTGATGCGCAGCTCCTTTTGCAGCCCCCGGGCGGCGGGATCAAAATTGCCCCATACCAGGAAGGCGGCGCACAGGATCAGGGTAAACAGCACAGCGTATGCCAGATAGCCCATGCCGCTGATCAGTCCGGCCACCATGGCCAGGAAAATCAGGGCGATTTCCTTGGCGGAGCCCGCCGCGCTGCGGAAGCGCACCAGGCTGAAAGCGCCCGCTGTGGCCACGCCTGCGCCCACATTGCCGTTGACCATCATGATCACCACGCAGGAAAGGGCGGGCAGGGCGAACAGCGAAACAAGAAAGCTTTGGGTATAGCCCGACCGGCGGGAAGCCGCCAGGGCGATCAGGCCGCCGATGGCCAGCGCCACGCCCACGCACAACAGGAACTGGCCTGCGGGAATGACGGTAACGGACGCGGAATCAAAAATTCCTTTAAAAATATTTTCAAGCATAGCGCATACCTCCCTGGTTCTCTTGCTTTTCCATCATCTGCTGATAGGCGGTGCCGTATTTGGAAAAGCTGGTTTTGTAAATTCTGTTTTCGGAAAGGAATTTGACCATCCACAGGGGATAGCCGCCCGGGCTTTTGAGCTCCATCAGCACGGCGTCCGGCGGCAGAATGGCGGCGCCCATGGCGCTGCCGGCCAAATCGATATCGTGGGTGCGCCAGCGGATGTTTTCATCCAGCGTCAGGCGAAAATCGGTGCCGTCCACCGGGGCGTAGGCTTCGCGCTCGTAGCACAGCAGCATGGCGGGCTTGAGGCGCTCTCCGTAAAAGGCGCGAAAGGCTTCAATTTCCCTTGCGATCTGGCTGTCTGTCGGCAGCGGCCTGCCCGCCTCCAGGGCGTCCATGGCCATCCGATGGGGCAAGGCCAGGCGGCGCTTGTATACCACCGATTCAAACTTCTTTTTCAGCTCCACAAATACGGTGGAATCCCCAGTGGCCTTCTGGTAGCTGCGCACCCTGAGCTTTTCCTTGTACAGGGGCTTTTCCATGGAGGTGCGCACCAGCCGGTAGCTGTCGGTGTCAAAATAAATGTTGCGGATGGTGTGGCGGCCGTACTGGTCCAGGGCCAGGTGCCCTTCCATAGCCTTTATCAGAAGATCCCGCTGTTTCCGGGTCAAAATGTACTTCACTTCATAGCGCTTGAATGTCGTCTGGGCTTCCATGTCATTCACCTCCTGACACGCGTATCTTACAAAAGAAAGCTTAAAGCAACCTTAAAGGAAAAAAGATTTTATGTTTGTATTTTAAACGTGAATTATGAAAGGAAGATGACTGAATAATGAATTAAACCGTTGAAACAGCCGGCCTTTTTTTGTATAATCATTCATGTATTAAGACGACGGAGGGAAAGCCTATGTCTCAACCCATGCGCGGCGGGCCCATGGGCCGCGGATTTTTAACCGAGGAGGAAAAGGCCAACCGGCCCCGGGTGACGGGCGCGCTGCTGAAACGGGTATTCTCTTATTTAAAGCCTTATTGGAAGCAGCTTGCGCTGATCCTCACGGCCATCGCCGCCAGCAGCTTGCTCGGTCTCTATCCCAGCATCCTTACCGGCCGCATCATCGATGAGGGCCTGATCGGCCGCAGCATGTCGGCCCTGGTCAGGCTGATCCTTTTGTCCCTGGGGGTCACGCTGCTCAGCAGCCTGATCGGGGTGGGGCAGAATTACCTGAATACCTGGATCGCGCAGCATATCGCCTATGATATGCGGAACAAAATGTACGGGCATCTGCAAAAGATGAGCCAGCGGTTTTTTACCGCCAATAACCAGGGTGATATCATTACCCGCATGACCAGCGATATCAGCGGCATCGAAAGGGTGATCACCAGCACCTTTACTTCCATCCTTTCCAATACCATTACCCTGGTTGCCGCGCTGACCATCATGTACCGGCAAAACTGGGTGCTGGCTACCATCGGCGTGCTGGTGGTGCCGCTGTTTATCATCCCCACCCGCAGCGCGGGCAAAACCCGCTGGAGCCTGACCCGAGAAAGCCAGGAATGCAACGATCAGGTCAACGGTATCCTCAACGAAACGCTGTCCGTCAGCGGCCAGCTGCTGGTAAAGCTCTTTGGCAAGGAGCAGGCGGAGTATGAGCGCTACAGGTCGGCCAATGCGCGCATGGTCAAGCTCAATATCAAAGAAAGCATGGCGGGCCGCTGGTTTTTTATGATCATGCAAACCTTTTCCAGCATCGGCCCCATGGCGCTGTACCTGGTGGGCGGTATTTTGATGATGAAATATGACCACGATATCAGCGTGGGCGATATCACCGTCATGGTGGCCATGCTCAGCCGCCTGTACGGGCCGGTAAACAACCTGCTGAACATGCAGGTGGAGTGGATCCGCAGCATGGCCATGTTCACCCGCATCTTTGAGTATTTTGACATGCCGGTGGAAATTGAAAACGCGCCGGACGCCGTTACCCCGGCCTCTTCGGACGGCAGCGTGACCTTTTCCCACGTGGATTTCAGCTATGAGCCGGAGCGCGAGATCCTGCACGATATCAGCTTTACATTGAAGGCCGGGCACAGCGTGGCCATTGTGGGACCCAGCGGATCAGGGAAAAGCACCGTCATCAATCTGATTCCCAGGCTGTACGATTGCCAGGCGGGCACGGTGTTTTTTGGCGGGCATGATGTAAAAAAGCTCGATCTTGCCTTTTTGCGCAGAAATGTGGGCATCGTCAGCCAGGAAACCTATCTGTTCAACGGCACCATTCGGGAAAACCTGCTGTACGCCAAGCCCGACGCCACCGAGACTGAGCTGATCGAGGCCTGTCAAAAAGCAAATATCTATGATTTTGTGCTAAAACAGGAGGAGGGCCTGGACGCCATGGTGGGCAACCGGGGCCTGAAGCTTTCCGGCGGTGAAAAGCAGCGGCTGTCCATCGCCCGGGTGCTGCTCAAGGATCCCGCCCTGCTGATTTTTGACGAGGCCACCAGCGCGCTGGATTCCATTTCCGAAGCCAAAATCCAGGAGGCCATCGAGCCCATTATCCAGTCCCGCACCAGCATTTTGATCGCCCACCGCCTCAGCACCATTCTGGCGGCCGATGAAATTCTGGTGGTGAAGGATGGGCGCATCGTGGAACGCGGCGTGCATGACGAACTGGTGAAGGCGGGCGGCACCTATACCGAGCTGTATGAAACCCAGTTCAAGAAGGCGCTGGAAAAGGCGGGGGAGCAGGCGCTTAACAGTTAAAAACGAAAAAATCCCGGACGGGGATGCAAAGCATCGCCAACCGGGATTTTTATTGATGAAGGGCCTGCGTTTATCCCCCGATCACCCGCAGCAGCAGCTTTTCGCTGTACAGGAGGGGGAAGAGCCTGCTGCCGTCAATGTACTGCTGCACCAAATCAAAGGGGATGGCGGTGCGCACCAGCGGGATGACGATCAGGATT
>JAFUGB010000194.1 GCA_017469605.1 Clostridia bacterium | reverse complement strand
GTCGCCCAGCACCAAGCGCACATCCCCGGGGTTGGGGATCTCCACCACCTCGCCGGTGATCAGGCTGGTATCGGCCAGGGCCGTGCCCAGCAGCATCAGCAGGGCCAGCAGGCAGCACAGCGGCTTTTTCATCATGATTCTCTCCCTTAATTGAAGGATTCGGTCAGCGGCAGGATTTCACTGGGGCCGCGGCGGAACTGCTTGCGCAGCTCCCGTCGGTCGCCGGTATAGGTGTAGGCGTACATCACGGTGTGGGTCCCCAGCGCCGTGCTGTGGTACCTGGGAACGTAGGGGTAGCGGGTATCGATGTAGTTGCGCATCACGGTGCGCTCCCGGACGTCGCCGTCGGCAAAATCATAAATGCTGGCAAGGCCGCTGTCGGTGACGCCGATGTTGTACAGGATGGTGCCCAGCAGCTCGTCATGGCTGACAGGGGCGGAGGAGACCGCCATTTGCTCCCGGGTGACATGGGCTTCCTTGATAAAGTACATCACCTGCATGCTGTTTTCCTTGTCGCCGTGATCTGAGGTGATGATGATGGTGGCGTCGTCGTACAGGCCCAGGAGCTTGAGCTGGCGCAGGTATTCGGCCACGATCTTCATATAGCCCGCCGCCGTTTCCTCCAGGGTGGCCTCCGGGTCATACTGTGCCTGGGCGTCCAGGTGATAGGGCGGATGGGTGCCCTTGAGGAACTCGATCACAAAGTATTTTCCCTTGCCCTCCACGGCCTGCAGTCCCCGGTCCACCAGCCTGTTGTAAAAGGCGTTGCGGTTCAGGCAGTTTTCCACCTCGCCGCCCTTGAGCGGCATGGCGCTGTAGAAGGCGAAGGTGTTGGGCTTGAGGAAGCGCTTGAGGATATGGGGCGCATACCGGTAGGCCGCAAGCCCGGTCATGGCGCCCACCAGCCGGTCATAGCGGAGGGTGTAATCGCTGCGCGTCAGCTTGCGCAGGTTTTCCACGTAGGGCTCGGCGTACTGGATGCCAAAGTAGTCGTTGTTGGAATCGAAAAAATGGAAGGTATAGCCCTTTTCGTCCAGGGTGCGGTAAAAATACTGGGCCGTTTCGCCCCCCCAGGACTGCTGGAACCAGGTATCGATGGGCACGGTGGTGTCAAAATCGTTGCCGGTGAGCATGTGCACCACCGAAGGAAAGGTGCCAATGTAGGAGGGATCGTAGTTATCGTAATAGGTGAAATCCCGCAGCGGCTCCAGCATGTCGGGATATTTTTTTACGGCGGCGTCAATGTAATCGTTGCTGTAATAATCCAGCAGGAACAGGATCACATTGCCCTCGGCCGATACGTCGTACTGCTGGTTGCCCGTGAGCACGTAGGATGTATCCCGGGCGCTGTGGGCGTCGCTGGTCAGGTGCTGCACGCTGACCACGCCAAAGGAGAGCACCTGCACGGCCAGCAGGATGGCGCTGGCCGCCCGCACAAGCCTGCGGGCGCGCTTTTTCAGCAGCAGCGCCGCCAGGATAAAGGCCGCCATCGCGGCAATCCAGATCAGCAGGTTCCGGATCCCGTGGGCCCGGTACTGGGCCCAGTTGACGGCTTCGCCGTCCAGCAGGCCCAGGTCCAGGTTCAGCGCCATATTCTGCGCATAGCTGCATACCGCCAGACCCAGCAGCACCGCCAGCGCCACGGTAAAGGCGCGCCTGCGCAGCAGGGCGATGAGCGAGCACAGCGCCAGCGAGACCGTTACGGAAACGGCCAGCAGCGGCAGCAGCGCTTCAAAATATGTAAACCGGAAATTGGATGAATTGCCGGTAAAAACCTCCATGCTACCCCAGATGCCGTACATGAAACAAAGGAGGGCACAGGGCCAAATCGCGTATTTCCATCTGCGCGCGTACCGCGCGCGTGGCTTTGTAGCCAATCCAGCATTGCCTCCTTTCTGCTTCAACTTTATTATTATAGCGGAAAATACCGGTTATATCAAGCAAATTTTGTCCGAAACAGGCGAATTGAAACACTTTCGAAACACTTTTTCACAGGAGCATGAAATGCCGTTTCCCGCGCAAAATATATGCGCCATCAAAAGCAATGACGGGAGGCGCCCATGCAGATTTTTTCGCGCGGTGACGATGCGCTGATCCTTTCCCTCCGGCGGGCCGAGCGGCTGTTCCGTTCGGCGCCCCGTGAAAATTTGACCCCCGCAGCCCAGTGGCTGTGGGATAACGCCCGGGCGCTGTACGCCCTGGCCCGGCAGCCCGCGCGGGGCATGAACGGCCGGGAATTTGATCGGCTGCGCGGCTTTTGCCGGGAGCTGGCCCTGCGCCAGCCCGGCCCCCTGCGGGAGACCGCCCTGTGCCAGGCCCTGCGGCAGGCGGCGGAGGAGAGGCCCTGGACCGTCCGGGAGCTCCGGGCGCTGCCCGATATGCTGC
>JAFUGB010000193.1 GCA_017469605.1 Clostridia bacterium | reverse complement strand
TGATCCACAGATCAGGAATACCCATGCCCAGGCGGTAATCAAAACCAATGCCGCCTTCTGCCACTGGTTCGCACATGCCGGGCATGCCGCTCATGTCCTCAGCGATGGTCAGCGCCCTGGGATTGACCTGGCGGATCAGCTCATTGGCCAGCTGCAGGTAGGTTACCGATTCCACGTCGGTATTCATGGTAAAGTACATGGAAAGATCGCTGAAGTTGGTGCCCAGCGCGTGGTCCCGGTACAGCATGGAGGTGACGCCGTCAAAACGGAAGCCGTCAAAATGGTATTCCTCCATCCAGAACTTCAGGTTGCTGAGCAGGAAATGGATCACTTCGGGCTTGTCGTAGTTGAAGCACTTGGTGCCCCAGGCCGGATGATCGCCCCGGCCGCCTTCATGGAAAAACTGATAGGCAGTGCCGTCAAACAGGTTCAGCCCTTCCAGCGTATTGCCCACGGCGTGGGAATGGACCACGTCCAGCAGCACGCGGATCCCCATGGCATGGGCCTTGTTTACCAGGTACTTTAGGTCTTCCGGCGTGCCGAAACGGCTGGAAGCGGCAAAAAAGCTGCTGACCTGATAACCAAAGGAGCCATAGAACGGATGCTCCATGATGGCCATAAGCTGAATGGTATTATAGCCCAGATCCTGTACGTGGGGGAGCACGTCGTCGGCAAAATCCCGGTAAGTGGCAATTTTGCTTTCCTCGCTGCACATGCCAACGTGGGCTTCATAGATCAGCGGATGCTCATCGCATTTGAAGCCGGCATCGGTCCAGGGATAGGGTTCCAGGTCATCCCAAACCTCACAGCACCAGCTGCCGTTTACCCAGTCCTGGGTAACGCGGCGGGCATAGGTGGGGATATGCTGGGTCAGATGATCACCGTTTTTTACAATCGTGATCACCTTGCTGCCTTTATGCAGTAAGCTATCTGGCAAAACCACTTCCCAATTCCCGTTATCCAGCTTTTTCAGCGGCGTGTCCAGCCAGTGCCAATCATTGAAATCCCCGGAAAGGTACAGTTGGTCGGCGCCGGGCGCCCATTCGCGGTACACCCAGCCCTCGGGCAGCTTATGAAAGCCGTACCAGGTATGCCCATTGGCAAAATCAATGAGCTTTTTGCCGCGCTTTAAAAGCTGCTTTTTCTTGGCCTTATAGCGATCCATGCGCAGGTTGATATCGCCTTCAAAGGGCTGAAGCTCCGGATGCTTTTTTAAAAGCTTATACATAGCTGGAAATCCTCCCGGTGTTTTGTTATCGGTGATCATTTGCTTTTATTATACCATAAAGCGGAAATTAAACAAGGCAATTATTAATCCGGCTGCAATCAAAATCTTTTTATGATCAAACGCTGTTCTTTGGATTGCCTTTCCTTTCTTAGGCTGTAAAATGGCATATACCGGCCAAATTAGAAGCCCATAGCTTTTTTGATTTGCGGGAGGCTGAAGCCGATGGTTTTATTTGCGCATCGATAGGAAACCAAGCCGATCCGCATATTGCTGTTCCGCCTGAAACATTTGTGTTCATTTTATCAAATTAGCCTAAAAAACAGCCATACATGGATCGTTCAGCAGGAAAATGAAAAACGCAGATCGAAATCATTGATATCCTGTGCTTATGGAGGAACGCAAATGATCTGTACGCTATGCCCGCGCATGTGCCGCGCGGAACGCAACGAGGAACGCGGCGAGGGCTTTTGCCGCATGGGAACCGACGCCGTGGTGGCGCGGGCGGCCCCTCATCTGTGGGAGGAGCCCTGTATCAGCGGGACAAAGGGCAGCGGCACGGTGTTCTTCAGCGGCTGCTCTCTGGGCTGCGCATACTGCCAGAATCATTCCATCAGCCATGAGCGGCAGGGCAGGCCTGTAACCGATGAAGAACTGGCACAGCTGATCCGGGGGCTGGAGGAAAAGGGCGCGCACAATATTTCCTTTGTGACCGGCACGCATTTTATTCCGGCGATTCTGGCCGCGCTCAAGCTATACAGGCCCCGCGTTCCCGTTGTATGGAATACCGGCGGCTATGAAACGGTGCAAACGCTGCGGCTGCTGGAGGGCACAGTGGATATTTACCTGCCGGACTTAAAGCATGTATCGCCGCGGCTGGGAAAGGTGCTTTGTGACGCGCCGGATTATTTTGAGTTTGCTTCAGCTGCCGTCCTGGAAATGCTCAGGCAGACCGGATGCCCGGTCTATGATGAAAACGGCATCATGCGGCGCGGAACAGTCATTCGCCATCTGGTGCTGCCCGGCTGCACAGGAGACAGCTTAAAGGTGCTGGACTGGATTGCCGAACACGTCCCGGACGGAACGCCGGTGAGCATTATGCGCCAGTATACACCCATTGCGGAATGCCGTATCCGGGGGATGGACCGCCGTGTTACCGACGCGGAATACGACAGGGTGGCGGATCACGCGCTGGTCCTGGGGCTGAATGCGCTGACGCAGGAAAAAGAGTCTGCGCAGGAAAGCTACATTCCCAATTTTGATATGCGCTGAAAAAGCAAATACTAAAAAACATAAAAAAACAAAATCCGCCTTGGAGAGAAGGCGGATTTATGTTATAATACATTGTATTATGTTTTTGACGGAAGAGGAGGCATTTGCTTGAAAATCGGTTTTGATCATGATCGGTACACCCAAATGCAGTCGGAACATATTCGTGAGCGGATCGGCAGCTTTGGCGGCAAGCTGTTTGATGATAACCACGCCTCCCGGGTACTGCCTGGTTTCCGGCCGGACAGCAAAATATCCATGCTGCTGGAGCTTAAAGAGCAGGCTGAACTGGTGATCGCCATCAACGCGGACGATATCGAAAAAAACAAGGTGCGCGGCGATTTGGGTATTACCTATGACGCCGACGTGCTGCGCCTGATCGACGCTTTCCGCGGCGTGGGCATGTATGTGGGCAGCGTGGTGCTGACGCAGTTCAAGGGACAGGCCCAGGCTGAAAGCTTCCAAAAACGCCTGGAATCGCTGGATGTGCGGGTATACCGGCATTATCCCATCGCCGGCTATCCCACAAACATTGATCTTATCGTCAGCGACGAGGGATATGGACGCAATGAATATGTTGAAACCACCAAGCCGCTGGTATTGGTCACAGCGCCCGGCCCCGGCAGCGGAAAGATGGCCGTTTGTCTCTCCCAGCTGTATCATGAAAACAAGCATGGGGTCAAGGCCGGCTACGCCAAGTTTGAAACCTTCCCTATCTGGAACCTGCCGCTGATGCATCCCGTGAATGTGGCTTACGAAGCGGCCACCGCCGATCTGAACGATGTGAACATGATCGACCCATTCCATTTGGACTATTATGGAAAGAGTGCCGTAAATTATAACCGTGATATTGAGGTTTTCCCTGTCCTCCAGGCTATTTTCGAGCGCATTGGCGGAGAGTCGCCTTATCATTCGCCCACCGATATGGGCGTCATATGAAATTTGCAGTCGACAGGTTGATATCCGAAAACGGATGATTCATCACGCAGGCAAAGCTTTGATAAAAAACGCC
>JAFUGB010000192.1 GCA_017469605.1 Clostridia bacterium | reverse complement strand
TGCGATCCTGGCACGTTTTTCACCATGGCCGATTTTCAGCGCATGGCCTATGATGCCATCGACGGCATCCACGCCCGGGGCAGGATCCCCTTTCTGGTGGGCGGTACCGGACTGTACATCGACGCCGTATGCAAGGGCTATGTGCTCAGCAATATCGAACCCGATCTGGGCTATCGCCGGGAGCTGGAAAAGCTCAGCACCCACAGGCTGGCTGAAATGCTGCGGGAAGCCATGCCCGATAACGCCATCGATCCCCGGAACAGGAACCGGGTGATGCGCCAGCTGGAAAAGCTGCATGACGGGGATACCCTGAACGCAAAAAAAGAGCCGCGCTACGAGGTGCTGCGGCTCGGTGTGACCTGGGATCGGAAAACGCTGTGCGGCAGGATTGACGAGCGGCTGGACCGCCGCATGGCGGAAGGGATGCTGGAGGAAGTCCAGGGCCTGCTGAATGCCGGCGTCAGCGAGGATTTTCTTTATCGATTGGGGTTGGAATACCGCTATATCAGCCAATATTTGCTGGGTAAGGGCGGCACAGAGGAATACATGCTGGAGGAGCTGTCAAAGGCAATCAAGCGCTTTGCCAAGCGGCAGATGACCTGGTTCCGCCGGGACCAGCGCATTCACTGGCTGGAGATGGACGACGATCCCATGGCTCAGGCATCGGAGCTGATTGAAGCGTTCCTTGCGCAGTAAGCATCCGGAATTATCGGAGCAGGTACCAGCAGGTAATCACCAGGCCAATGCCCATAAGCAGCAGGCCGAAGGACAGTGAACGGGTCAGCATGCCAACGGTATGCCTGGCCTCCTTGCGATCCACATCCAGGCGGTACTCAAAATCGGTGGCCAGGGGCTTGCGGCGCAGGACCGTGCGGTTAAAGAAGCGGGCTATAGCATCCAGACCGCGCCCCACAAAATAAGTAACCCGGGTGCCCACAGGCGGCAGCCTGGGTGTTTTCTTTTTGGACAGCACCGTATTGCCGATCAGCACGGCCGCGTGATCGGCGGCTTCATCAAATACGCGGGTCACGCCGGTGATCACCGCCGGAATCCACACGTAAAAGAACTTGCTGGTGGCCAGGTTATTCAGGAAACGGGTAATGGCCGTGATCACAGCGGGGATCCACACATAGAACAGCTTGCTGGTGGCCATCCCGTCCAGGAAACGGCTCACCGCCGTAACGGCGCCGCAGATGTATTTCTGGGTAAAGCTTGACCTGATCAGCAGGTTTTCAATATCCAGCCAGGCGGGCCAGCGATTGACGTACACCCGCACGCCCTCCCGCTTTTCCATAAGCAGCGGGCGGATGACGCCCAGGTACAGCCCCGCGCCGATCACCAGCGATTTGGCCGCGCCAAACAGGTTTTCAAAGGAGAAGTACGCCACAGCGTGGGCAGGGCTTTGGCCATGCATGAAGCCCTGGCCGATTTCGGCAATCCCGGTCATGAGCCTGTCCGGCAGCATACCCAGCACAGGCAGCACCCCCGCCGCGCCCAGCAGCGCAAAGGCCGACAGCGGCGTCAAATATTCCTTGCGGGCCTCGTTGAACGCTTCCTGATAGACGGGGTTCCTTTCCCAGAACAGGGCGATATACAGCTTCAGCATGTAGGAGAAGGTCATGCCGCCGGTGATCACAAAGATCCACTCGATTGCGCTGTACCCAATGGCCGATTTTCCCTGCGCGCGGAGCATCTCCACATACTCCAGAATGCTTTCATGCAGCAGCGATTTGCTGATATAGCCGTTCCACAGCGGAATGCCGCTGATTCCCAGCGCCCCCATCAGGAAGGCAAAGTGCAGCACGATCTTGTTGCGGCCAAAGCCCCGGATATCGTTCAAGTTCAGCCGATGCAGGTTCATATATACCGTACCGGCCGCCATGAACAGGCAAAGCTTGATCAGGCTATGATTGACCATGTGCAGCAGCGTGCCCTGCACTGCCAAGGCGTTATGATGGCCCAGTAATCCCTGCATGCCCACGCCCACCAGAATAAAGCCGATCTGGCTCATGGAGGAGCAGGCCAGGGTTCGCTTGATATCCACTGAAAACATGGCCAGCAGCGCGCCGCCGAACATGGTGGCCACGCCCAGCAGCAGCACCATATTTCCCCAGGCCGGATCATGCAGGAACAGGTTGCAGCTGGTGACCAGCACGCCGAATATGCCGGCCTTGGTCAGCACGCCCGAAAGCAGGGCGCTGGCCGGAGCCGAGGCCACCGGGTGGGCC
>JAFUGB010000191.1 GCA_017469605.1 Clostridia bacterium | reverse complement strand
GGTGGAACGCGATCTGGCATCTCCTTCCATCGCCACGCTGACCGATATGCTTGAATGCCTGGGAAGCGACCTGAAAACTTTCTTTTCAGAGGCCGAAGAAGATGAAAAGGTGGTCTTTAATCCCCAGGACATGTTTGAAAAAATTGACGAGGAAGCTTTAAAGGGCAGCATCCTCTGGCTGGTGCCCAGCGCCCAGAAAAACGAAATGGAGCCCATCCTGATGAGCATAGGCCCGGGCGGCGCCTCCCAGGAATTTCCGCCCCACGAAGGCGAGGAATTCGGCTATGTGCTTTCGGGCAGCGTTACGCTGTACAGCGGCGATAAAAAGCTGAAGGTGAAAACCGGCGACAGCTTCTGTCTGCATCCCACGGCGCCCCATCATGTGGAAAATCCCGGCAAGCGTCCGGCCAAGGTCCTTTGGATCTCTACGCCGCCCAGCTTCTGATGAATAAATAAAGCAAAAGGAGATCTGCCGCCATGAGCGAACAGCCCCGCATGATTTATCTGGAGAACATTTCCAAGGAATATGACGGCGTCACCGTACTGGATGACATCAACCTGTATATCCGCAAAAAGGAATTTGTAACGCTTCTGGGGCCTTCCGGCTGCGGCAAGACCACCACGCTGCGCATCATCGGCGGTTTTGAATATCCCAGCACCGGCCGGGTAATGTTTGAGGGAAAAGATATTACCGATATGCCGCCCTACAAGCGGCGCGTGAACACCGTGTTTCAGAAATACGCGCTGTTCCCCCATCTGAACGTGCGGGACAACATCGCCTTCGGTCTCAAGATCAAAAAAATGAGCCGGGGCGAAATCGACAAGCGCGTGGACAAAATGCTGAACCTGGTCAACATGGCCGGTTACGGCAAGCGCAGCGTGGATTCGCTTTCCGGCGGCCAGCAGCAGCGCATCGCCATCGCCCGCTCGCTGGTGAACGAACCCGAGGTGCTGCTGCTGGACGAGCCCCTGGGCGCGCTGGATTTGAAGCTGCGCAAGGAAATGCAGCTGGAGCTTAAATCCATGCAGCAGCAGCTGGGCATTACCTTCCTGTACGTGACCCATGACCAGGAAGAGGCGCTGACCATGAGCGATACCATTGTGGTCATGAATGCCGGTCATATCCTGCAGATCGGCACGCCCAAGACCATTTATGACGAACCGGCCAACGCGTTCGTGGCCAACTTCATCGGAGAAAGCAACATCATCCGCGGCACCATGGTGCGCGACGAGCTGGTAAACTTCAGCGGCGTGGACTTTCCCTGCGTGGACAGCGGTTTTGGAGAGAATACGCCGGTGGACGTGGTGGTGCGCCCCGAGGACATCGTGATCCTGGGCGAGGACATCGGCCAGCTCACCGGCACGGTCAAGAGCGTCCTGTTCAAGGGCGTGCACTATGAAATGATGATCGAGTGCGGGGATTTTACCTGGAAGGTGCATTCCACCACCATGCAGCCCACGGGCTCCCGGGTGGGCCTTTCCATCGTGCCCTTCAATATCCATATCATGCACCCCATGAAGGAGGAAGCCAAATGACGGATTTACAGCTTCCCGCCTGGGCACCATGGGCCATGGGCATCGGCCTGGCGGCGTTCATCGGCATGGTCGCCCTGTCGGTACGGCGCAATCATGGCGTTAAACGCTCGCTGTTTGCCGCGCCCTATACCCTGTGGATGTTTATCTTTACCCTTTTGCCCTGTATCCTGATCGCTTACTATGCCTTTACCGATGCCAACGGGCATTTCACCTTCAATAATTTCAGCTCCTTCTGGGACAGCAATTACATCATGCGTGAGAATCTGCGCACAGTGGCCGGCGACGAGATGGCCGCCACCGTGGCCCGGGGATCGGTGAACGTGGACACGCTGGTATATTCCCTGTGGATGGCCTTTCTGTGCACCGCGGTTTCGCTGGTGCTGGGCTATCCGGCCGCCCTGTTCATGGCCGACCGCAAAATGCGGCTGGGCCCCACGCTGGTGGTGCTCTTCATCATTCCCATGTGGATGAACTTCCTGCTGCGCACCATCGCCTGGATGAGCCTGCTGGAGGATAACGGGCTGATCAATGCCTTCCTGCAGTGGATCGGCATAGGCAAAATGCAGCTGATGTACAACCAGCAGGCCGTATTGCTGGGCATGGTATATAACTTCCTGCCTTTCATGGTGTTCCCCATCTACACCTCCCTGAGCAAGCTGGATCCCAAGCTGGCGGAAGCCGCCCAGGATCTTGGGTGCAACGAATTCCGGACGCTGTATAAGGTGACCGTTCCCCTGAGCCTGCCCGGCGTGATCAGCGGCATTACCATGGTGTTCATGCCCTCGGTCACCACCTTCTTCATTCCCCGGGTGCTGGGCGGCGGCAACACCCGCATGTTTGGCGACCTGATCGAAAGCACCTTTAAAACCGCCGGCAACTGGAACCTGGGCAGCGCGCTGTCGCTGATCATGATGGTGCTGATCCTGATCTCGCTTTCGATCCTGCGCAAGGCTGATCCCAACGGGGAAGGAGGCGGCATCGTATGAAGCAGTTTTTGAAAAAATGCTATCTTGCCATCATCCTTATTTTCCTGTACGTGCCCATCATTGTGCTGATCGTCCAGTCCTTCAACGCCGGTAAAAGCCGCGCCAAATGGGAAGGATTATCGCTGCATTGGTATCAGGAGCTGTTCACCAATGCCTCCATTATGAACGCGCTTTGGGTCACGCTGTCGGTGGCCGTGGTGGCCACCATCGTTGCGACGGTATTGGGCACGCTGGCCGCCATTGGCATTTACAGCATGAAAAAGCGGCCCCAAGCTTTCATGATGACCGTCACCAACCTGCCCAACACCATGCCCGATATCGTCTCCGGCGTATCGCTGATGCTGCTGTACATCTTTGCCAAGGTGGAGCGCGGGTATTTTACCATGGTGCTGGCCCACATCACCTTTGACGTGCCCTATGTGGTGCTTTCGGTGCTGCCAAAGCTCAAGCAGATGAACAAGCACACCTATGAGGCCGCGCTGGATCTGGGCGCTACCCCAGCCTATGCCCTCACCCATGTGATCATTCCCGAGTGCAAGCAAGGCATCGTTACCGGCGCGCTGCTGGCCTTTACCCTGTCGCTGGACGACTTCACCATCAGCTATTTTACCACCAGTCCGCTGGTGCAAAACCTGTCCACGCTGATTTACTCGGCCACCAAGCTGGGCATCAGCCCGGTATATTACGCCCTGTCCTCGCTCATGTTTGTGGTGCTGCTGGTGCTGCTGCTGATCGTCAACCACCGCACCGCTGACAATAAATAAAAAACGGAGGTAAGACCCATGAAAAAAATGATCTGCGCCCTGCTGATCGCAGCCCTTATGCTGCCCGTATGCGCCCTGGCCGACGAGGTTGTGAACGTATTCAACTGGGAGGACTATATCGACGAAGCCGTTCTGGAGCAGTTTGAGCAGGAAACGGGCATCAAGGTCAACTATATGCGTTTCACCGAAAACGAGGATATGATCATATCGGTGGAATCCAACCCCGGCGCCTTTGACGTGGTGTTCCCCTCCGAATACATGGTGGAGCGCCTGTTCAACCGCGGTGAACTGGCCGAAATCAATTTTGATAACATCCCCAATTTTGCCAACATCCGCGAGGATCTGAAAAACCCCAGCTACGACCCCGGCAACGCCCATTCCGTACCCTATATGTGGGGCACCCTGGGCATCCTGTACAATACCAAGCTGGTGGATGAAGCCGATGTGCAGAGCTGGAGCGTGCTTTGGAACCCCAAGTATGCCGGCCAGGTACTGATGATGGACAGCCTGCGTGATACCATGGGCATCGCGCTGATCATGGCCGATCCCGAAAACAGCATGAACTGCACCGATTTTACCCAGCTCAGCGCCGCCAAGGACCTGCTGATCCAGCAGAAGCAGGCCGGCATGGTAAAGGCCTACGGCGTGGATGAATTCAAGGACAAGATGGTGGCGGGCGAGGGCGCGCTGGCCGTGGTATACAGCGGCGACGCCGAATACGCCATCGAGCTCAACGAGGATCTGGCCTATGCGGTGCCGCAGGAGGGCAGCAACATTTGGGTGGACAGCGCCGTGATCCCGATCTCCGCCAAGAACAAGGAAAACGCCGAAAAGTTCATCGACTTCCTGTGCCGTCCCGACATCGCCGCCGCCAACGTGCAGGAGATCGGCTATTGCAGCCCCAACGCCGCCGCCATCGACCTGCTGGGCGACGAATACCAGAGCAATCCTGTGATGAACCCCAGCGATGAGGTGATTGCCCGCTGCGAATACTATCATGATCTGGATGAAACCTGGCTGAACATCTACACCACGCTGTATTCCGAAGTGCTGAGCGCCAAGGTAAACTGAACCTTTTTCTATGAAGCAACCTATGATTTCCTTAAAAAAGATAATGGCATGCATTTTCGCCTTGATCGCGCTGACGGTTTTTGCCTTCAGCGCGATTGGCGAATCCTCCTATCGCCCGCTGAAATCGGGAAGCTACGGGGATGATGTGCTGGCGGTCAAAAGCCGCCTGTATGAGCTGGGATACTTTAACAACAACACCTTTAACAACCGGTATACCGATGATACCATCAAGCGGGTCAAGGCGTTTGAAGCCGCCTGCGGGCTGCCGCAAACCGGGATCATGACGCCCGCGCTGCAGGCCCTGCTTTTTTCCAACGACGCTGTCCGTTCATCCGGCGAGAACGCCAGCGGGAGCGCGCCGGTTTTGGCTGAGGATGACAGTCTTTACCGTATGATCGGCACCAGCAGCGAGGGAGATGATGTGCTGGCCCTCAAGCAAAAGCTGAAAGCACTGGGATATTTTACCGCCAAGGCCGAAACAGGCGCGTATAACGACGCGCTGTCCGCTGCCATCATCAGCTATCAGCATGATACTGGCGCGGAGGAAAACGGCATTGCCGACGCGGCATTGCAGGCGGCGATTTACGGGCCTGTCCAAGCCTCTTTACGCAGTCAGGCAACCGCCGTTGTCCCTGCCGCCACTGTCGCCCCCGAAGGTCCCACCAGGCACGTGGAGCTTCCCGCCCTGAATGAGCAGGGCTTCCTGGCCGATGAGAACGCGGCGGCCTTTATCCACGCCGACCGCGGCGACGGTCACTGGTATTACATTACCCAGAATGTATATGTGGAAATCATTCGCTATGAAAATACCAAGCAGCGCCTGACCTGGTTTGAAACCGAAATCCGCTGCACGCCCGATTCGCTGCCCCAAGCTTTCCTGGCCCCCGGTTCCCGGGCGGAGGGGCACAATTACATCACCCCCGTGCAAATGGGCAAGGCGTAT
>JAFUGB010000014.1 GCA_017469605.1 Clostridia bacterium | reverse complement strand
GGTCACAGTTGTGCATATGCTGGGCATAGTAGTCCATATCGTGAAAGTGGATGATGCCCTCGTTGTGCGCCCTGACGATTTCCTCGGGCAAAAGCAGGCGCACGCTCAGGTCCTTGGATACCTCGCCGGCCATGTAATCCCGCTGGGTGGAATTGATCACCGGGATTTTGTTGGCGTTTTCCTGCTTGGCTTCCTCGTTGGTGCACTCAATCAGGCTGAGGATCTTATCATCGGTGGTATTGCTCTGGCGGATCAGGGCGCGGGTATAGCGGTAGGTGATATAGCATTTGGCCAGCTCGTACGCCCCGTGGGCCATCAGCTGGCGCTCCACCATATCCTGTACCTCCTCCACGCCGGGGGCGCGGTCCAGCCGGAGGCACTGCCCGGTAACGGTATCGGTGATCTGCTGTATCTCCTGCTCGCTGATCCGGTCCTTGGCTTCCACCTGCGCATTGGCGCGGGAGATCGCCGCAAAAATTTTGCGGCTGTCAAATTCCATTTCGCTGCTGTTCCGCTTGATGATCTTCATGCTGCTGCCTCTTTCATTGCGTGTAAACGGATAGGTAATTGCGCAAAATGCGCGCCAAACTGTCTTGAATGTCCATGCGCTCCTGGCTCAGGCACCATTCAAATACACAGCCTTTTACAACCGTGCATATATCCATGGCGGCCTGGTGGACATCCAGGCCGGCCCGCAGTATGCCCGCCGCGACGGCGCCTTCCAGCTCCTTTTGGGAACGGGCCATGACCGTACCGGGCGCAAAGCGCCCGTCTTCCTCATCCAAATAGGCGGACAGCGCCTGGTTGCCGGTGGTGTAGAAGCTCTTCATAAAATCAGGCCCAAGCGCCTGGTATTTGCCTATCAGGTGCATGTACAGCTCGGTGATCCGCCCGGCGATATCGCCCGGCTGCGTTCGCAGATCGAACCCGTCAAAGGATTCCTCCCGCACAAAGGCCATCATCAGGTCGTTTTTATCGGCAAAATAATGATAAAACGTGCCGATGGAAACATCGGCCTTTTGGCATATCCTGCGCACAGTCACCGCGTCCGCCCCGATGCTGCCGATCAGATCAACGGCCGTCTTGAATATCGCATCCTTGCATTCCCGGCTGGCTTCGTTTTTCCCCGGCCGTCCGCTTTTTTTCATAGCTCCTCCAGGCAAATAAAACCTGTTCTAAATTTGCCCTTGACATGATAACACAGATCATGTAAAATTGCAAATGGAACGTGTTCTATTTACAAGGAGGAGGACTGAACATGAAAATCATTTACTGGTCGGATTATGCTTGTCCTTACTGCTATATTGGCGAAACATATTTGAAGCAGGCCGTCCGCAACCTGGGAATGGAAGATCAAATTGAAGTGGAAATGAAAGCCTTTGAGCTGGATCCGGATGCCGGCAAGGCATATGCGGGGCCTACGGTGGACCGGTTTGCAAAAAAGTACGGCCTGTCCCTGCAGGGCGCCCAAGCCCGCATTGATGGCATTTCTCAGATGGGTCGGGACGCCGGGCTGGATTTCCGCTATGCCGAAACCCGCTATACCAATACCTTTGACGCCCACCGGCTGACCAAACTGGCCCGGCAGTCGGAGGATAAAGGATTGGCGGGCCGTCTTTCCGAACGGCTGTACAAGGCATATTTCTCCGAAGGGCTGGAGCTGGCTGACCACGATGTGCTGCTGCGCATTGCCGCCGAAGAAGGTATGGATGACGATGCCGTGAAAGCGCTGCTTTCCACCGATGAATATGCCATGGACGTGCGCCTGGACGAGCGGGAGGCCACCCGTTATGGCGTGCATGGCGTGCCCTACTTTGTATTGAACGGCCAATTGGCCATTCCTGGCGCCCTGCCGGTGGAAAGCATGGAGCAGGCCATCCGCCAGGCCATGGAAGTCGAACAAAAGCCCCAAACCCAAGGCATGGCCTGCGGCCCCGACGGCTGCCATATTAACCTATGATCGCCCGGGTGCCCGTGAAGGGCTATTTTGAAGTCAATTGCTATATTTGGGTGGATGACGCAACCAAGCACGGTTTCCTGATTGACCCTGGCGCCCAGGGCCATGCCCTGATGCAGCTTTGCCGGGAGCAGGGCTGGATCATGGAAAAAATCCTGCTGACTCACGGGCATTTTGACCACATTGGCGGGATTGCCGCCATCCGGGAGGAAGCGGATATTCCGGTGTACATCCATGAAGCAGGCGAAGCCTATCTCACCGATCCGCGCTTGAATCTGTCCCGGTATTGCAGGTCGGAAGTGACGGTGCGTGGAGCAAAGCATTTCCAGGATGAGACGATATTCCGGCTGGAAAACCGTTCCGCCTGGGCGTTGCGGGTGATCCACACCCCCGGTCATACCCCGGATTCGGTAGTTTTCTATGATGAAAGGCAAGGCGTTGCTTTTGTGGGCGATACCATTTTCAAGGGCAGCCGGGGCAACGATCAGTATCCCGGCGGCAACAGCCGGCAGCTTTTGCAGAGCATCCGCCAGCGCATCCTGGCCCTGCCCAATGAAACCGTACTCTATTCCGGCCATTCGGAGCAAACCACCGTAGGCGCAGAAAAGCGTTTCTATATTTGATACGGAGGGAAACACATAAAGATTGAAGCGTTTTGAATGGGGAGGGGCTGTTGCACAAAGAAAAAGTGCAGCAGCCTCTTTTCCATTGGCAAAAGAGCCCAATATCTTTCACATAACCATGGACTATGAGCATACAAATAAGACTGTCACGAGTTTGGATTGGACTTTTCCACATTGAAAAATCCCAATGTATTCAGTTCCCTGAAACCTATGCAGCATCAGGAAAGGAATACATGGACTGCGCGGGCATATGATATGACCTGGAGCACAACGCACTTTGGAGAACACGCCACTACCGTAGACGGTAATGGACGCGATCCCGGCGAAAAAGAGCTGATGGCTGTTGGCAAAATGACGGGGATTCCTGCGCGGCTTTGCAGGCAGATCGCAGAGGGGATCCGCAATAAAACAGAATCCATCGAAAAGAAATACAGGGGAACCCGATCACAACAGCTACCCCTGCATGAAGCCAAAGTGCCTCATGCAGGGGTATTATTCTTTTGAATGCTTCAAAATCCGTATTTTCCTGACGGACAGTTAATATTTTCAGAAAATCCAAGCAATTTGTTTGTGTACACAGAGAATTTGATCATGTATAATGATAATGAGAATAGCGACAAAAGAGGTTTGGCATGAAAATCATGCTAAACCTCAAAGCACGATCCGGGAAGTGTCTATGTCCAGACAATCTATCTTCGATCAAACGCCAATGGAACGGACCATTAAGATACAGAGAGGTACCATGATGTTTATTCCTACAAGAAAAGCGATATGCGATGCACTTGAGACCCAGTTGGAGCAGCATTCCATGGATCGAATCACGGTTAGCATGGTTTGTTCCGAAGCAGGCATCAGCCGGCAAACACTGTATAATCATTATTACAGTCTCATCGACGTGCTCAATGATCTTTTAATTGGGAAGATGAAGACCGCTGTCGCCGATCATGACACATACCTGACGTGGGAACGCGGTTTTGAAAGCATTCTAACTTGCCTGGAACAAAATCGTGAACTCATTCAGCATGTATATCGATCCGCCAGCCGGACGGAACTGCTTTCCATGATCGAACGCTTCGGCGGCAGCCTGATTGATCGCGGCATTGCAGATTGTGCAAAAGATATGCGAATAGAGGTAGATGCTGAGGATCAGGCGTTTATGCTGCGATTGTATTTAAGCGCGTTTATGGGGATCATCGATTATTGGTTCTCTCAGGATATGCAATTATCCCCTGCTTATTTAACAAGCCGATGCAACGCCATGATGGCTTTGTCTATCAGAGGAACGATCAAACGCCTGAAAGAAATGCGGCATTCGGTTTGACAATTGGATGCAGCAGTCAATGAATTGGATTCCTTATCAACATTGTAAATTGAAAAGCCAAGAGAATATCATAGAATGAATGTGAAGCGTGAAATACGCTTCATTTTTATGTCGGAACGCAACTGTCATGTTTGAGGAACACCCTGAGCAATCATCTGGAACGGCAGCTGCTCTATAATATATATAACCCAATCGCATTGCTGCGTGAAAAACACGATCGCGGAGAGGAGCAATGGTTGCTTTGAATGCTGAAGAAGTGAAAAAAACAAGTGAAACAACTGATATTTGCGGCATCATTTGTTTTGTGCTGAAACCGGAGCCCAGGATCACCACCCTCAGTCCCGCCGTGGAAAGCATGTTTGGATTCCGTGAAGAAAACAAAAATTGGCTTCAAGTTGTCCGAAAGGCCCCGTCACTTCTGCTGAGCATAGAAGGAACGCGGCAATTAATGGCGTGCATTCGCAGCATTCGTGAAAAGCAAGAACCGGCGTTGTTTGTTGGAGATCTTTATAATGTGGCCTTTCAGCGCATTCCAGTACGCAGCATGATCAGCCGTTATACGGCCGATGATCACGAGGCGTTTTGCGCGACTGTTTATGATATGAGACAGGAGAGAAAGGCGCAGGCTGATGCGTTGAAAGATACCTGCGTGATGGCGTTAAGCACAGCGTGTGAATGGATCGGGGAGATGAACCCGCGTGAAAACACCGCCCAATGCGTTTTTTGCAGAGGCGGGGATAAAAGCAAAGGCCGCCGCGTTGTGCTGGACGATGCCATGTCTTTCCGTCTCAACAATCAGGTGGCGGAAAAAGACAGTGAGAGACTTCATGCGTTTTTTGAAAAAAACGTTCGTCCGGGTGTTGAGCCCCATAACATCAAAACCATCTATTTTGATATACGGGAGCCGTCCGGGTTGTCAATTCCTTGCAAGGGGATACTCATCAGTCTTGGTGATGATCGTTTCCTTTTTTCGGGGATGCATTTACATATCGCTGATGAACCCGGAAACGCAGATCATACATCAGCAAGGCATGTAATGATTTCCCAAAGCGATTTTGAAGCGCTGTGCAGCCGTAACCTCATCGCAAAAAACTGGCAGATGTGCTTTAATCTGCTCTTTTTGATTGCGATTGATGCGTATGATACATATGCTAATGAAAAACGTAATTCCCTTGAAAACAAAGTGATTGATTTGCTGGAAAGAAAGGAAGGGGCGAATTGCGTATTTGCCCGTTTCAGCGAAAACTGCTTTGTTCTTTGCCACCATGAGCTTGGAGATGATAAAAAAAGAGTGGATTGCGCTGACAATTTGTTTCAGGAGCTCAGCAATTCACTTGCTCCAGCAAATGGCTCCGTTAGCATGGGCGTTGCCGCCTGCACCCATGATCCGGAAAAAGGATACAGATGTGCTTTCGACAAGGCCAAACAAGCGCTTGCAAAAGCGCAGGCGGCGGGCGGTGGACGGTATGTGTTTTATTTTGATCACGCGCTGCCCAAGGGATCTGCTGAAAAAGTGAAAAACCGCACGGCCAAAGGGCATGTTGTCGAAATCATAACCTTTGGTTATTTTAACGTGCTTGTCGACGGCGTTCCTATTTGCTTTTCTCACAATAAAGCAAAAGAATTATTGGCTTTGCTTGTGGACCGCCGAGGCGGTTATGCTGCTTCCGGCAATTTAATCTCATATCTTTGGGAAAATGAACCGCTGAATAAACTCACCAGTTCCCGACTGCGAAAAGTTGTTATGCGGCTGAAGGAAACGCTCAGGCAATATGACGTAGAGGATATTATTGAAAGCTCATCGGGAATGAGACGTATCATTCCTGAAAAAATCAACTGTGATTTGTACGACTATTTAGCTTGCAGCCCAGATGAGCGAGAGCAGCTTCACGCAAATTATCTGATGGATTACAGCTGGGGAGAAGATACGCATGGTGAACTCATGAATCAAACTTATTGAAATATATAATCCTCAGCAACATCTTGGCATTCTGCTGAGACGATTATGACACAGGATGAAAAGGTGATTCTCATGCTTCATTCCAAAACAAGTTTTTCTACAGGAAATATCATGAAAAGGGGCACTTTCTTCCTGCTCCTGATTACAGCCATATTCATGATAACGAGTATCCCGGCCAGCGCTGCAGATCTTTCAGATATATACATTACCGGTCTGAGCGTCAGCCCTGCCGAAGTGGAAAACTATGGCAAAGTCCGCATTGAGGTGGAATTCAGCGACGGAAGCCCCAATGAGCACGTTTTCCATGCCGGCGATACCATGACCATCAGCTGGCCAACTTCCGGAGATGCTTACCTGAAAGGCTACAAAGCCACCATTCCGCTGATGAATGCAGAGGGGATCACTTTCGCGACCGCGGAGGTATCGTCCGCTGGCGTGGCCATTCTCTTCAACAGCAATGTTGATGAATTGTACGACGTGCAAGGCAGCTTCTGGTTCGAGGCCATGGCGGTAAATGCTACCGATACCCAGGATGAAAACACGCAGACGGTTGAAGTGGTCGCAGGGACAAAAAAAGCAGAGGTTTCCATTCATAAAGCAGGAAGCGGGGATATAGAGGGCGGCGAGATTCCGGATGTGCGAAAGCAAGCCGATTTCATTGGCGACGGATATACATGGGTTGATGATATCGGCTGGGTGATGAGCCTCGATCCGGAGGACCCTACGTACACACAGTGGATCCTAACGGCGAATGAAAATCAATTGCCGGTTCATTCCGATATATCAATCCAGGATACGCTTGGCCCGGGACAAGCCGTGGATCCTTCCTATATGCGGATTTACTCCTCTGGAAAGATTGCGAGCACATATACTGGTACGGTTACGGAAGTTGTATCGGCCTGGAATCAGGCCTACCCGAAATCCGAACTGCAATTCAGCGATTCTGGCAATTTAAGCTGGAGGATTGACCAGGAATCAGCAGATGAAACTTACTGGTGCCTGATCTATCGCTGCGAAATAACCGATTATTCGCTTGCATATTTTCAAAATGCTGCTGATGTATTCTGGATCGGAAGCGATGATCAGGCCAATTCGTATCATGATGACGACCATTTTTCCAATGTGGACCAGGGCGGTGAAATGCACGGTTTGCCGCGCGGCGTGCTTCAAGTCATCAAAAAGATAGCGAATACGGACCGGATGGTGGAGGGCGTTGTAATACGTGTTGAAAAACTGGTAGACGGAAACTGGACTCTGATTGGTGACATCACAACAAACGCTTTGGGCACAGCCACAATGACAAAACTACGAACCGGTCATTATCGGTTGTATGAGACACAAGCGCCGGATTACATGACAATGCGTTATACAGCAGCGTCTCCCTATGAATTTGATCTTGATGTGGATACATTGGAAACGCAAAGCCTGTCCCTGACTGTTGAAAACGCTATTCGCACAACATCCGTGACAGCAATCAAAGTATGGGAAAACGCAGATGGAAGCGAGAATACGCAAACACATCCCACAATTTATTTCCAGCTTTACCGTCAGTCCGCCGGGCAATCCATCGCCGTTCCTGTTGGCACACCGGAACCAGTGGTGGACAGTATAAGCCAAATCACCTGGAATGATCTTCCGATCACAAATGTTTTCGGAGAACCCTATACCTATTCGGTAAAAGAAGTGGATGCTGATGGGAATGATGCCGTCCCACAAGATTATGAAAAAGACGAGAAAGGATTAACTGTCGTTAATATTTTTAAGGCAACACCTACGCCCACACCGACGGCCACACCGACGGTAACGCCGACCGCTACGCCTACACCTACACCCACGGCGACGCCGACTCCTACGCCTACGCCCACGCCCACGCCCACGCCCACTCCGACACCAACAGCTACACCTACAGCCACACCGACGGCAACGCCGACTCCTACGCCTACGCCTACACCCACGGCAACGCCGACTCCTACGCCTACGCCTACGCCCACGCCGACGGCGACGCCGACCGCTACGCCTACGCCTACACCCACGGCGACGCCAACCGCGACGCCTACACCCACGCCGACTGCGACACCAACAGCTACGCCTACGGCTACACCGACGGTAACGCCGATGCCTTCCGTTACAACAATTCCTCCCACCTATGATTTTAAGTTTTCCTTCAAAAAGATTTGGCAAGGAGATCATGAAAGCAGTATTGAATGGGTTCTGTATCATCCGGATGGCACTTTGGCGCACAAGAAATTCAACAAAAAGGTTATCAGCGAGAATGAATGGCGCTATGAAGCGTGGTTTCCTGAAGAAACAGATTATTACATCATAGAAAACGTGCTGGAAGGTTACAAGGTTCGTTATGAGAACATTGGCGTACATGCAGGAGAAACAGACCGTTGCTATAACGGCGGCACAATCATCAACTATCGGGTGCCCCAAACCGGCGATGAAGCCCAGCCAGCTTTGTGGATCGCGTTTGTGTTGGCCGGTGCTGCCATGTTAGGCGGCGTGATCTTCTCTCTTCGGCGCAAAGCAGATAAATAATCCAGCGATACGGCAAACAGGCCATACCAGGAAAACTTGTATGGCCTGTTTCATAAAAAGGAGAAATGCCATGTATCAGCTTCCCAGGAAATGCAGAAACAATCGGCACCGGCATATCCTATGGGGACGGCTGTTTACAGCGCTGCTGGCTCTTGGGCTGATCATCTTGGGTCTGGTCCACCTGATTGGCTATGGTATGGATTTCATGTGTTCCTCTTCCATCGCCCAGAAATTGTTGCAGGTATATCAAACAGCTCCCACAGATGTGCCTGTCATCATGCCGGAAGTGCTTCCTGCTGCTCACGAAAAAACAGCCAATTATACCCCTACGCCTGCTGAAACATCAACGGCCATCCAAACGGAAGAGCAAATACGGATTCTTCGCCTGCCAACTATATCTTACTCAGACAATCCCAAGCTGAGCATCCTAAGCCGTTTCAAAACGCTGCAAAAGGAAAACAAATATATCATAGGCTGGCTGAGCATCCATAAGCTGCTGGAAGAACCGGTACTGCAGCGGGATAACATCTATTACCTGGATCACGATGCCGAAAACCAGGAAAACGTCAATGGAGCTTTGTTCCTCGATTCTGCCATCGGGCTGAAAAACAGGCCCTACACCTATATTATCTATGGCCACAATATGAAAAGCGGTGCTATGTTTGGCAGCCTGCGCAATTATGAAAACAGCACCTTTTATCACAACGCCCCCTTTATTTCGTTCGATACGATGTATGAGCCGGGCCGCTATGTGGTTTTTGCCGCGGGGATCATCAGCACCAATGAGCACGAACAAAACTACGTTGATTTCTTCTCCCTGCAGTCTGCCGACATTTCAGCACGGCAGTCAGCAATTGAGATGCTGATTTCCGTTTCCGTTCATACCTGTACTATTGATGTACAACCAGAGGATCAAATTCTGATCCTTGTTACCTGTGTGGAGAAAGAAGAAGATCGCAGGGTAATCGCTGCGCGGCGCATCAGAGACAGCGAAGATGAAAAGGAATTGAAAAAACTGGTAGAAAATAGCAGAAAACGATAGCATAAGAAAATCCCCGATTTACAAGGGTAAATCAAGGACTTTCTTACTGGACTAAGTTTGTCTCTTTTCTTAGTCCTTGTTTGGCGGAGGCGGTGGGATTCGAACCCACGAAGGCTTTCACCCTACCTGATTTCGAGTCAGGGCCGTTATGACCACTTCGATACACCTCCAAGGTATTTCCATCCTGATTTTCGCCCTGGAAACTGGAAAGAAAATCAGGAGAGAAAGCAAGGGACTTTCACCTTTTCAAGGCCCGAAAGCTTTGAAAAACAAGGGGCTGCGCCAACGGGTCCAAATTTCCGGGACAATTTCAAGCCCCTGCCATGGCCGCTTCGATACACCTTCGCAACTACTATGTATCATACCGCAAGGCAGCGCTTTTGTCAAGAGCGGCCAAGAGGGAGTACGAGCGTACAGGCAAAGAGGGTATGCCAAAACGCTTTTCCGCTTTCCGCAATGCCGTTTGCCCGTCCGCGGCCCTGGTAGCCGGAAAAAGCGCGGCGGCTTTTATCCGCTTTTCCATCTGAAAGAACAGCGGTATCATCCAGGCTTTACAGCTCCGCCAGCACGCCCCTATCCATGCGAAAGGCGCGGTCGGCGTAACGCAGGGCTTCGGACTCGTGGGTCACCAGGAACACCGCCTTGCCCTGCCGCGCGGCTGCCTGCAGGGCGCTGAGCACCGTCCTGGTGTTTTCATCATCCAGATCGCCGGTGGGCTCATCGGCAAAAACGATATCGGGATCCTGGGCCAGCGCCCGGGCGACGGCCATGCGGCGCAGCTCGCCGCCCGAAAGCTGGGCGGGCCGGGCGTCGGAAAGGTCCTTGATCCCCAGCCGTTCCATCCAGGCCGCCGCCGCGGCCTCAGGCGCGGGACGTCCGTACAGTTGGGCGGGCAGCAGGATATTTTCCCAAACGGTCAGTGTGTCCACGGCGCTGCGGCCCTGAGGCACCACGCCGATTTTTTCGTTGCGCAGGCGGGAAAGCGCGGCGTCGCCCAGCGTATACAGATCGGTGTCGCCCAGAAATACCTTGCCCTCGGTGGGCGTCAAAAGGCCCGCCAGCATATGCAAAAGCGTGGTTTTTCCCGAGCAGCTGCGTCCCGTGAGCACGGTCACCGCCCCGGCGGGCGCCCGCAGGCTCACCGGC
>JAFUGB010000190.1 GCA_017469605.1 Clostridia bacterium | reverse complement strand
AAGCATGATGCGTTTGCCGTTTTCGTCTTTTCCAAATTTTTCTACGATCAGATTTCCCAGGGCATCCACCCGCATGCTGTCCACATGGGCGGCGATCAGCGTTTTAACGGTTTCGGCTACGGCGTGCTCGTTGCCGGAGGGGCCATAGGCCGCAAGCAGGGTTTTCAGCGTATCGCGAAGCATGGTTTCCTCCTTCTGTCAGGCGTTCAGCAGGAACGCCCGGGTCAATGCGTACTGCGCATCCACATCGGCAAGGCTGCAAACAGACGCGCCGCTGTGGATGTAGCGGCAGGGAACGGACAGCGTGCAGGCCAATGCGCCCCCGGCGGCCCTTTGGTAATTGGCTGCGTCATTTACCGCCGTTACGCCGCGCTTGGGCTGATGGGCGATCTGGTTTATTTGGGCCAGCCGTGTCAGCTTTTGGTACAGCTTGCGCTGGTATACGCTGCTGTTGTCCATAAAGCTGATGGCAACGCCCTTCCCGGCACAGCAGACTTCAAAGGGATTGTCCGCCTCTCCCAGGTCATTGGCCGCGGTGCCTTCCAGGTTGATCACAAGATCGGGCTGAATCGCGTATGCCGCGCCGGCGGAGCCCCGCATGCCCACTTCTTCCCGGGTTACGAAGGCGAAGGTCACATCGCCGGGATAGCTTTCACGCAGCAGTTTCAGCATGTTATAACAGCCAACCCGGTCATCCAGCGCCTTGGCGCATATAAAGCCCTCGCCAAAAGGGGTATATGGGGCGTCAAAGCAGGCATAGCTGCCGGGCGGGCATTTTTCCAGCGCTTCGGATCGATCTTTTGCGCCGATATCAATATACAGGCTGTCATAGCCCAGCACCTTTTCGCGGTCGGCCCGGGTTTGCAGGTGGATGGCAATGGCCCCGATGACGCCGGGCAGCATGCCTTCGCCCACCAGTACCCGTTTGGAAATCACCACCCGGGGATCAATGCCGCCGATGGGGCGGAACCTGAGCAAACCTTCTTCGGTTGCGCCCATGACGATAAAGCCCACTTCGTCCATATGGGCCGATACGCATACATGGGGACGGCCCACGCCGGTTCCTTTTTTGCGGCACAGCACATTGCCCATGCGGTCGATGCGCACGTTTTCAGCGCCGCATGCCTCCTTTGCTTCGTCGAAAATCAGGCGGCGCAGGATATTTTCGCTGCCGGAAGGCGCATGGATTTCGCAAAGCTGTTTCAGATCCATAGCGCATCCCTCCATGTATGATTGATGGCCAGGCAGTAATTGGCAAGAAGCCTTGCGCTTTCTTCCAGCGCGCGCATATCAAAGGTTTCCACGGAGGTGTGCATATACCGCACAGGCAGCGACAGCAGCACGCAGGGGACGCCGCAGCGCACGGCCTCCAGGTCGTCGGCGTCGGTGGAGGTATCCCGGGGGAGGATTTCATCCTGGATGGTCACATGCTGCTCCTTGGCGATTTCCTCCAGCTTTTGCCGCAGGTAAGGGTGCAGATACGGCCCTTTGGCCACGGTGGGACTGTCGATTTCGAAGGCATCCAGCTCGGATACCCCGGGCGTTTTGGCGTGGGTCACGTCCAATACGATGCCGAAATCGGGATCAACGCCAAAGCCGGCTGTCATGGCGCCATAGCCGCCCACTTCCTCCTGGCAGGAGGCCACGAAATACAGGTCGGCCGTGGTGTCCATTCGCTGGAGCAGCTGCGCGGTACGCAGCATGATGGCTACGCAGCTGCGATCGTCGGCTGTTTTGGTGGCCACGCGGTCATTGAGCAGTTTGGTATAACCGCCCTCCAAAGCGACGCAATCGCCAATGCGTACTGCCATACGCGCCTGCTCCGCCGGCATGCCCAAATCAATATAGAGCTCGTCCAGCGTGTAATTCTTTTGGCGTTGGGCGTCGTTGAGCAGATGCGGAGCCTTTGCGCCAATGACCCCCATCAGCGTTTCCCGGCCGTATACCGTGACCCGCATGCCCGGCAGAATGCGCGGATCCACGCCGCCCACGCTGCGCAAACGCAGCGCGCCGTCCGCTTCGATCTTTGCCACCATCAGGCCGATTTCATCCAGATGGGCGCACAGCATTACCCGGGGACCGCGCCCATGAATGCGGGCAATAACGCTGTTCAGCGCGTCAATGCGTACCTCGTCGCAATAGGGGCGGAAAGCGTCGGCAATATACTGCGCCACAGCCTGTTCATTGCCGGACAGCCCGGGCAGCGCCGTGGCTTCCCGAAGAAATTCCTCTGTCTGCATGGCGTACCTTCCTTTCATTTGTTATTTCTGAACGGTGATTTTTTGAATATCTCCTTCATTTGCCTGGATTATATAATTGCTTTGATGGGCAAAGGTGACAAATCCCACCGGCGTGCCGGAGGGCTTTTTTACATACTTTCGCAGTGTTACGTCCACGGGCACCGATTGTCCTTTGCTTTTGCTGTACCAGGCGGCCAGGCGCAGGGCGCACAGCAGCGTTTCATCGCTGACCGGCTTTCCTTCGGTATGGATGATCACATGGGAGCCTGGCATGTCCTTGGCGTGCAGCCAAATATCTTCGCCCTTTGCGCCCATGGTAAGGCGCTCGTTCTGCAAAGCGTTTTTGCCCACGGATATTGGAATACCGTCCGGGGACAAAAAGCGCATGGGGGCCGATTGCCGCTGGCTTTTTTGCTGCTTTTTGCGGTCGGCGGCAACAGGCTTCATCAGCCCCTCTTCCCTTAAAACCCGGCGGATATCGGCAATATCCTCCTCACCTTCGCAGCTATCCAGATCGCAGAGCGCTGCCTCCAGCACGGCGATTTCGCGCAGCGTTTTTTCCTTTTGGTCGGCAGCCAGCCTGGCGGCGGCGCGCGCTTTCTGATACCTCTTGAAATACCGCTGGGCGTTTTGGGCGGGGGACAGGCGCACGTCCAGCGGGACGCGCAGCGGCTGTCCGTCATAATAGTTGTCCAGCGTTACAGCTTCGGCGCCCCGGGGTACCTCGTATAAATGGGCGTTGAGCAGCTCGCCCATGACCCGGTATTCTTCGCTGCGGGAGGCGCCCAGCAATTCCTCTTCCTGCAGGGCGAGCTTTTTTTCGCTGCGCTCCAGGTGGTTCTTCAGCAGCTTGCGCAGGCTGGCCGAGCGCTGCTGCATCCGATCCCGCCGGTCACGGCCGTCATAGAAGGCGTCCAATGCCTGGGATAAGCTGGGCATGGGCTGCTGCCGGTCCGCAGGATAGGAAAGATACAGATAAGGGAACACATCGGCGGCAACGCCGTCCTCTCCCCGGAGCAGCGTGGGCTGGGCCATATCGGGCAGCTGGTGCAGAAATGCCGCGAGTTTTTCACAGATTTCGTACAGGTGCGCTTCATCGAGTTGCGTCTGTTCACTGCCGGTCATCCGCAGGCAAAGCTCCCGGGCGGCGATGGAAGATAGCCCTGATATGTGCATGGAAAAGGCTTTATCAAGCCGGCCGTCAAACCCGTTCATCCGTTTGAACAGCGCTTCGGCATGGGCCTCCGCCGGAGACAGTTTATCCTGCGCGGGGGGCAGGGTAAAGGGAAGCCCGGGCAGCGCCTGCCGAACGCGGCTCATGTCATCAGTCACATGGCGGATGGCGTCTATGATGCGGCCGTCCCGCACCAATGTAAGATTGCTGTGACGTCCCATGGCTTCCAGGTACAGCTGATAAGGATGCATGACGCCCAGTTCATCCTGGGCTTCAAGATCAAGCAGCAGAATTCGGTCGCCGTTCAGCTGGCGGACGGCAATCACCTTGCCGCCCGTCAGGTGCTTTCGCATCAGCATGCAGAACATGGGCGCGTTCAGCGGGTTGACGAACTGCCCCTCGGTCAGGTGTGCCCGGGCAAAGCTGGGGCTGGCCGAAAGGATCAGCTTATGATTTTTCCCGTTATTGCGCAAAAACAGCAGCAGCATATCTTTTTCGGGCTGGGTCACGCGCTCGATCCGCGCGCCTTCCAGCGCCGCATGCAATTCCCTGGCCATAAAGCCAAGGGTTAATCCGTCCAATGGCATAAAGTATCACCCTCTGCAATCATAGCACAAAAATCTTCCGCATACAATGTTTCACAGCAACATGCAAGGGGTGAAATAGGTGAAAATCAAATTAAAAGTGACCCGGGTGAATGTGGAACGATTGCTGGTAATGGCTTCGGCGGCGCTGGTGGTGGCACTGGCATTGCGCGGCAACGAAACGGCCATGAGCCGCTATGAGGAAAGTCAACTGGCGCAGGGAGCCGCCGCGGTGACGCTGCCCACGGCCCCTCCGGCGGATCTTCAGCCGGTGACGGTGTATTATCAGGATGGCGAAGGATATCTGGTGCCCGTGACCACACAGGTGGAAAAAACCGACGGTATCGCAAAGGCGGCGCTGAGCCTTCTGGTCCAAAGCGCTGAAAATGACGCCGCGGCTGCCAGAATGGGGCTGAAGCCCTGCGTTCCGGAAGGTACCACCTTTGATCTGGATCTCAGTGATGGCCGGGCCCGGGTGGATATGGGCAAGGACGCGCTTTCCTGCGTCAGCGCCGAAGCCGAAAGCCTGATGGTCGGCGCGGTGGCGCAGACGTTGGCCGAATTCCCCACGGTCAAGGAAGTATCCTTCCTGTTCGACGGACAGTCCCGTTCCAAGCTGACCTACGGAACCGATGTGTCCGGTGTGTTTACGGCAAAAGACATCAATATGGAAACGGTGGCCACTTTTGACGGCACAGACGCCAATGCCAGTCTGGTGCGTTTGTACTTTCCATCCCAGAGCGGGCGGATGCTGGTGCCTGTGACCAGGGTGGTATATTCAGACGCTGATCCCGTAACGGCCATGGTGGAGCTGTGCCGCGGCCCCAGGGCGGACAGCGGCCTGGAGCGCAGCGTTCCCGAAGGGTGCGGCGTGAAAAGCGTTCAAATGAAAAATGGCGTGGTCAGCATCGACCTGACCAGCGAATTCAATCATGACGCAGATACCGATAAGCTGCAGATGCTCCGCGCGATCGTGTATACCGCATCCCAGTTCCCGGGGGTGAAAGAGGTAAAGCTCTCGGTGGAAGGCCAGCCCTATGATTTGCCTGGGGAGGCTACGGCCACATGGATCAATCAGGAGGCTGAAGTGATCAGCTATTATCCCGGCGTGATCGAAATCGATTAAAAAAATATAAGCAGGCCGCATCGGACCGTGGAATCCCACCGCGGTCTGTTTTTTCTATCCGTCATTCTTGATAAAAAGACCGAAATATGACAAAATATTAACAAGGTGAAATGGAAATTTTATATGGAAAATGTCTATTTTGTACATAAGTCGATGCGTTTTGGCTATGTACGATTTGGGACAAAAGAACGTATAATAAACTAAATTTATAGAAAGAATCAGCCGTTAAAAAAACGGGAGGTGAGGGCGTGAAAGGACAAATGACGGTCGGCCGGTACAGGGCCGTTGACCTGTCATTGTTCGCCCTGATGCTGATTGTATTTGAAACGGTCATCGTTTCGGCGGCCACAAAATGGTTTCCCAGCGAGCCGTATACCGTTTCCCTGGTTGCCGCGATTACCGCTATTGTGATGATGCGATGGGGAATATGGGCGGCATTGCATGCTGTTGTGGGAGGTATTGTCTTTTGTTTGGTTTCCCATGCGACAGGCAGGCAATATGCTGTCTATTGCGCGGGGAACCTGCTGGGGCTTGGCGCGCTGTTATGGATCAGGCTTTGGGGCGCCGAACGGCTGCGGGAGGATTCCCTGAAAAGCCTGCTGTACGCGTTTACCGTATTGCTGCTGATGCAGCTTGGACGTGCCGCCGTGGCGCTGCTGCTGGGGGCAAAGCCCGAAGCGGCCGTCGGCTTTATCACGACTGATGTTGTTTCTTATCTGTTTACATTGCTGATTGTTTGGATTGTCCGCCGGCTGGATGGCGTTTTCGAGGATCAAATACATTACCTTCGCCGCGTCAATAAGGAGCGGGAAGAAGAAAAAGGAGGATTTTGATGAAGGTGAAGGCAGCGGATTACTTGGTCTATGACAAAGTCAGCGGCACCTATCATGAAAACCCCGAACAGTTGGTTCGAGATGATGTGGAAAAGCACTACTGGCTCCATGTGGGACGCACGATCGTGAAGGACTGGCGGCTTTACGTTATGCTGGTCCCGATGCTGCTCGTGTTCCTTTTCTGGCGCTATTTTCCCATGTATGAGCTGCTGGGCTGCTTCAAGGTATCGGATACCGTGCTGCCGGTGAGCAAACAGCTGTTTTCCGGCTTCAGCTACTTTAAGCGCCTGCTGGTGGGCGGAGACAGCCTGAGCTCCAATTTCTGGATGGCCATGCGCAATACCTTCCTGCTCAGCTTCTATGGGCTTTGCTTCGGGTTCCCCATGCCCATCATCCTGGCGCTTTTCTTCAATGAGATCCGCTCCAACGCCGCCCGCAGCGTCTACCAGGTGCTTACCTACCTGCCCAAATTCATGTCCACGGTTGTTATGACCTCTCTGGTGACCATGCTGGTTAAGCAGGGCTCCATCATTGGCCAGATGGGTATTGTGAGCCAGGCGCTGGTCAAACTGGGCCTTATTTCCGAGGAGGTTGGCAACGCGGGCCTGCTCAATAATCCCGGCTTCTTCCGCGCGATTTACCAGATCAGCGGCATCTGGGAGGGCGCGGGCTATGACAGCATTGTATACTTTGCGGCCATCATCGCCATTGCGCCCACCAGCTATGAGGCGGCGCAGATTGACGGCGCCAATAAATGGGCGCAGATGCGCTATGTGGTGCTGCCCAGCATCCTTTCCACCATTGTGATCATGCTGATTACCCGCATCGGCTCGCTGCTGAACATCGGTTATGAAAAGGTTTTGCTGCTGTATAACACCAAAACCTATGTGACCGCCGATGTAATTTCCACCCTGTCCTACCGTACCGGCTTGTCCGGCGGAGCCGGCACCGGCATTGCCAGCGCCGCTGAAATGATGAACAACGTGGTGGGCATGCTGCTGGTGATTGGCGCCAATACCATCGCCCGCAAAGCGGCCAATACATCGCTGTATTAAGGGGAGGCCAGCATGAAAAGAAAGCTTGAAATCTCCGAACTGATCTTCAAGGTGCTCAGCTACACTTTGCTGACGGTCTTTGCGCTGGGATGCCTGTATCCCTTCCTGTATGCCGTGTCGGCTTCGCTCAGCGGACGTCACGCGGTGGAATACGGCCAGGTGGTGCTGTTCCCCAAGGATGTGCAGTTTGAAGCCTTCCAGATGATGTTCCAGAATAATATGTTCTGGAACGCCTATTCCAACACGCTGTTCCTGACCTGCTACGGCACCATTTGGGCGCTGGGCGTGTCCATCCTGGGCGCTTACGCGCTTAGCAAAAAGCGCCTGCTGTTCCGTAAAACCTTTAACTTTTTCCTGGTGTTCACCATGTGGTTCAGCGCCGGTATCGTACCGCAGTACCTGAACTACCTGGATACCCAGAAGGTATTCCGCGCCATCGGCATCATGGACGATAAATGGCTGGTGGTCATCGCCATGGGTATGGCGGCCATGAACATCATCCTGCTGCGCAATGCCTTTGAAAACGTGCCCGGGGAAATCGAGGAGGCCGCCATCGTGGACGGCGCCACCGAATTCCAGGTGCTCAGCAAGGTGTATATCCCCATGAGCAAATCCACCATCGCCACCGTGGCTTTGTTCTTTGCCATCAGCCGCTGGAACGGCTATTTCTGGGCGCGCCAGATGATTTCCAACGCCAACGAGCATCCCTTGCAGGTGTTTATCCGACTGCAGTTGGAGATGTATACCGACCCGGAACAGATGGCCGGCTGGAATCGCGCGTACGCGTCAGACTCGGTGATTTACGCCCTGATCATCTGCTCGATCATCCCCATCCTGATCATCTATCCCTTTATCCAGAAGTACTTCGCCAAAGGCACCAACGCCGGCGGTGTGAAGGAATAATTTTTTAAGGAGGAATAAACATGAAACGCCTTCTGTCCCTGATGCTGGTCTGCGCGATGGTTCTGTCCCTGTTTATGGTGACTGCTTCCGCCGAATCAGCGCTTCCCTATGCCGAAGGTACTGTGCTGCGCATGGCCACCGGCTACAATAACTCCAAGACCGGTTTGTTCTTTGATCCCGAAGTGGCGGGCGAGGGCATCACCCTGGCCGACGGCAAAACCTATAACTCCGGCGATCTGAAGCCCACCTGGGTGGCCGTTCAGGAAAAGCTGAACGTTGTCTTTGAGGATAAGTATCAGGGCAACAGCGCTTCCAAGGAGTTTGATTACTGGAAAGAGCAGCTGGATCAGGTGGACATGCTGTCCGGTACCGCCGCCAAGCTGAGCGAAGCTGGCGAGGCCGGCCTGGTGATCAATATTGCCGAATACCTGGATCAGATGCCAAACTTCAAGGCGTATCTGGATGAGAACCCCATCGTTAAGCTGTCCATCACCGGCAACACCGATACCGGCGCCATCTACTTCAGCCCCTACTTCGACGGTGTAAACGATATCGAGCGTATGCCCCTGATGCGCGTGGACTGGGTTGAAAAGCTGCTGAACGGCGAAGGCGAATTCACCGCTGATGCCTCCAAGGAGCTGGCTCCCGCCGTGTATACTCCCTATATGCCCACCGAGGGCAAGGTGGAGATTGAAACCCCCACTGCCGATGGCACCGCCACCGAAATCGTGACCAAGGATTATGACAAAGCGGGCAACATCGTTGCCAAGATGAACGATGCCGGCGCCCTGGACGGCGTGGCTGCTGTCAACATGCTGCGTACCTACATCGACGAAGCCTATGACGGATACTACGGCACCAATCGCGCCGATCTGTTCATCGGCCAGAACGCCGCTTGGGATGCTGACGAACTGGTTGCCCTGCTGCGCTGCGTGGTGTCCAATCCCCAGACGCTGAACGGCACCGATACCATCCAGGGCCTGTTCTCCCGTGAGGACGCCAACAACCAGCGCCGCGTGGATATGTTCCGCTTTGCCGGCCACCTGTTTGGCGTGCGCGGCATGGAATCCCGCCAGGATTACCTGTATGTGGATACCGATGGCGAGCTGCATGACGCCCGTCAGGAAGTGGCTACCTACGAAGCCCTGGAGCGCATGCACGCGCTGGCTGAAGAGGGCCTGATCTCCCAGGCATTCATCAACGGGGAAGATGTGAAGACCGCCAACTACCTGGAGCAGGATCTGGGCTTCATGCACTATGACTACAACCAGACCCAGACGCTGTACAACGAGACCAAGCTGGACAACGCCGCCGGCGAAAAGTACATGGCTGTGATGGTTCCTGTTGCCCGCTGGTTCGACGGCACCGACGAGAATGGCGTGTATATGCGCTTCACCGAGTCCTGGCGTTCGGTCAAGACCGACGGCTGGGGCATTTCCAAGGCTGGCGTGGCCGGCAACGATGACAAGCTGTATGCCGCCCTGTCCCTGATCGATTATGCCTATTCCGACGAGGGCACCATCCTGATGAGCTATGGTCCCGATGCCTTCATCAAGACCAATGCCGACGGTTCCTATGTCACCTTCCTGTTCAACGGTAAGGAAATGCCCGAGATTGCTGACGCTACCCGTGAGGAACTGTGGGGGCTGCCCTCTATCACCGGTAACTATACAAACTATGCCCGTCAGTATCTGGGTTCTACCCTGAGCTTCATGAAGAGCCAGGCCTTCGAGTACCAGTGCACGCACGAGGTTGGCCGCGAGGGCGCCGGCCGTATCTCCACTGCCATCGGTCTGGGCACCATCAAGCACCCCGAACTGGCTGTGGCCGAGAACCAGTGGTACACCTCCGTTCCCACCGTGCTGCCCACCACCACGAACGAAAACCAGGAGCTGGGCACCTATACCGAGCTGAACAGCAAGTTCCAGTCTGGCAAGGACCAGGAGAATGCGTTTGTTGATATCATTGCTTCCGGCTTCACCGCTGAAGGCATGGGCGATCCCGAGGAAGCCGCCGAATATGTGACTGACAACATGATGGGCGCGCAGTATCTGGATATCAAGGAAGGTGCCTGGGAAGCCTTGCTTGATTATTACGCTGAAATCACCGAGTAATTCAATCCCTGCGGATTGCCCGGGGAATACCCCGGGCAATCCGCCCAATGTTGCAACGTAAACACGGGAGGTCGGTCTGGCATGTATAAAAAACAGGTGTCATTGCAGAGGGTCCTTTGTATAGGATTGCTGATTATCTGCGCTTTGGTATTTCTGTATTCATTGGGCATCATGACGGACCTCTATGATGCGCTTTACAATACCATTCGCAATCCGGAAAAACTGGATAATACCACGGTGACCGGTTCCCGGATCTACTATGATATGCAGGGCTTCAACCGTGATTTCCTGCACGCGTCTATCGTTATGCTGCTGCTGTGTCTGACGCTGTTTTTTACCAATACCCATATCCGCAGGAAATATTATATCGGCAATTATGTGGCCATTGGGCTTGTATCCGCGGGAGGCGTTGCCTTCTCCGTGTGGGCGCACCGGCAGATTGAAGCCTTTAAGGCCCAGTTCCTGCAAATCAATTTTGAAGAATTGGCTGCCAACGCGGCCAAAAAGAAAAGCCTGTACACCGAATCTACTTTTTGGTTCGATATTCATTACGTGATCTTTGGCCTGCTGCTGATCGGCATCCTGCTTTTGATCGCGAATGTATTCTGGAAACGTAAGCTCATGAAAGAAGAACAATCCCTGATCAAGCAGGGGAAAGGGGCGGTAGCATGACCCAGATCATGGAAGATCGCGAGATCAAGCTGGATAGAATGCGTTTTGTGAAGAATACAAGCTCTTCGCGGCTGTGCTATCTGGCCATCCTGCTGAATGTTCTGTATTTCGTTTCAATATATAAATCCGATGTGGGTTCATGGTACTACCAAATCCTTGTGGGTGGATCCATCGTATATAATTTGCTGTTCATGCTGATGACCTTCCTGGCATCGGAAGGCGTAAAAAGCTACCAGAAGAATTATTCCAAGATTTTGCTGGTGGTAGGCGTTTTGCAGATCGCGCGTATTTTTATTCTGCCGTTGAAGTCCCATCAGGCGGTGGTCAAGGTCAGCGGCGTTGAAACCGTTGTGATGCAGAATCCGCAGTTTATCCGCGTTCTGATTTATCTTGCCGGGAGCGCGGCTTGTCTCCTGGCTGCCGCGATGATCAATTGGCGTAAATGCGGTATGCTGGAAAAGCATATGAAGACCCTGGAGACCAGGAACGCAAGGGAGGCTTCATAAGATGGCACAGTTGAATTTACAGCATATCGATAAAATCTACGATAATAACGTTCAGGCCGTGTTTGATTTCAACCTGGACGTGAAGGATGGCGAGCTGATCGTACTGGTGGGCCCTTCGGGCTGTGGAAAATCCACCACGCTGCGCATGGTAGCGGGACTTGAGGATATTTCCCGGGGCAAGCTGCTGCTGGATGGAAAGGACATTACCCAGACACCGCCCAAGGATCGTGACATGGCCATGGTGTTCCAGAATTACGCGCTGTACGGGCATATGACCATTTACGAGAATATGGCTTTCTCCCTGACCATGCGGAAGGAAGATCCCAATGTGATCCACAAGAAGGTGCTGGCCGCAGCGGAGATCCTGGGCCTTACAAGCCAGCTCAATAAAAAGCCTTCCCAGCTGTCCGGCGGCCAGCGGCAGCGCGTGGCCATGGGACGCTCCATCGTGCGCAATCCCAAGGTTTTTCTGTTTGACGAGCCGCTGAGCAACCTGGATGCCAAGCTGCGCGGCGCCACCCGCCGTGAGATTCTGCTGCTGCATAAACGCCTTGGCGCTACTATGCTTTATGTAACTCACGACCAAACCGAGGCATTGACGCTGGCGGACCGCATTGTCTGTATGTCCATGGGACATGTGCAGCAGGTGGGTACGCCGTTGGAGCTGTATGACACCCCCAATAACATTTTTGTGGCCAGCTTTATTGGCCTGCCGCCCATGAACCTCTTTGACGTAACATTCCGGGAGGGAAAGCTTCAAGGAAAAGGGTTTGAGGTGGAGCTGACCGATGCCGAAAAAGCTACGCTGAGCGGGTATAACGGCAAAGAAATCAAGCTGGGCGTTCGTCCGGAGGATATTGTTGAAGGCGGAAGCTTGAAGGTTAAAGTGTTCTCCAACGAAAACCTGGGCATGAATACGCTGGTCCACGGCCATATGGGTGATAATAATCGCATCTCGGCCAAGCTTCGCGGCTGGACCAAATATAAAAATGGCGATGTTATACAGGTTTCCTTCCAAAAGAAGCACTTCTTTGACAAGGATACCACCAATGCCATCAGGAAGGGGGAGAAGTAAATATGGCCAAGCAGCCTTCCGGCGTAAAAGAGTTTGTACGTAAGCGCATTGTGTCGCTCAAGCGCAAGCCGCAAACCATTGCGCTGATCGTACTGGTGATCGGCTTCCTGTATTATTCCCTCAATCTTACCCAGATTTCCAATACCACGGCCAAAATCCAGGGCTCCGGTATGGGGCTGTGCGGGTTTGCCACCATGCTGTTTTCCATGCTCTCCCTGGTATGCTTCCTCAACGCCTTCCCGCATCGTAAAAAGGTGAATGTTCCCATGCTGGTGCTCATGTTCCTGATGCTGGCCATTATCATTTACTGTGATATCTATTACGGAAACAGCATTACCAGGGCGATCACCCGCGAGAATAATCCCATTGATCCCACCGGTATCAACAGCTATATTTCCAAGGCGTCTGTCATGCTGCGCGTCCATCAGATCATCCTGATCGTTGGCGCGGCGCTGGTGGCGCTGCTGCCGGTGTACGCCAAAATGCTGCGCAGGATCAACACCTCGGTGGATGTGGCCGGCAACCAGAACATGGGCGCCATTGACATCAGCGGCGAGGATGCCTGACATTCCCGATCGGTATGACAAAGCGAAAAAAAACAGCCGAGCCCGAAGAAAAAAGATCTGCCGCTGATTATTACAAGCTGAACGTGCGGGCGGTGGAAGATCTGGTAAACGCCGATGTGTCCAATTCGCCCAAGGTCAGCGAAGAAGAGCTGCGCAAATATCGTTCTGGTCCTAAGCTCAGGCTCTCGGATATCACCAAGGTCATTTTGATCAAAGCCTGGTTTGGCGGAATGGTTTGCTTCTTCTTCTTCTGGGGATTGGGCATCTATGTATCCGATCAGCTGGATCAGCTGCTGATTTTGGGCTTGGCCTTGGGATTTGTGACTGATTTGATCACCAACAATGTGTTTCGATTCTATGCCAGGACGCCCGGGGCCAACGACCGCTGGATGATGTTTCCCAAACGGAAGTTTATCACATTGCCGCTGAACGTACTTTACGCTTTTCTGATCCTGTTTTGTGTGGTCAGCACCTACAATGTTATCAATATCGTGCTGGCTGCCGTTACAGGCGCGCAGGATACCGTTCCTTTGGGTGTAGGCCCCATCCTTTTCGGGATTTTCTCCATGGCGTGGGATATGCTGTTCCTTGGCATGAAACGAATGGCAAAACGTATGCTGACCGACGCCAAACAAAACCAGAGGTAAACGCATGTACGAAGCGATTGACCGTTATGTGCTCAGCTTGATCGAGCAGTCCACGCCGGAAAAAACGGTGTGGAATGTTGAGCGCATCCGTCAGGGGAAGCCCTCTGACTGGAATTACATTGACGGCTGTATGCTTACCGCGCTTCTTTCCATGGCTGAGATCACCGGCGATGGGCGATATTTTGACTTTGCTGAGCGGGTCGCGGATTATTTCGTTTTGGAAGATGGCAGTATCCGCACCTTCCAGCCCGAGAAACACAGCCTGGATGATATCAATGAGGGCCGTGTACTTTTTGCCTTATTTCGGGCCGCGGGCAAGGAGAAATATAAAAAAGCCGTTGATTTCCTGCATGCGCAGCTACAGCGGCAGCCCCGCACGGCGGAAGGGAGCTTCTGGCATAAGCAGATCTATCCCAACCAGGTGTGGCTGGACGGTATTTATATGGCCCAGCCCTTCGAGGCTTTGTACCAGAAAACGCTGGCAAACGGCGATTATTCCGATGTGCTGAGCCAGCTGCGGATCGTCCGTGACAGGATGCGGGATGCTCAAACCGGTCTGTATTATCATGGCTATGATGCCAGCAAAACAGCCTTTTGGGCCGATCCTGCAACCGGATTATCCAAAAGTTTCTGGCTCCGTTCCATTGGCTGGTTTTCGGTGGCGCTGGCCGACCTGTTGGAAATCCTTCCGTCGGGAAATGCGCGGCAGGAGATTGCGGCAATATTCTCCGATCTGATGCGCAGCATGCTTCCCTACGCCGATCCTGAAACCGGTATGTACTGGCAGGTGGTGGATCAGATGGAACGGGAGGGCAATTACCTGGAAAGCAGCGGCAGTTCCATGATTGCCTATGCCATGCTGAAAGGCGCGCGCCTGGGCTTCCTGGAAAAAGAATATGCCGCCCAAGGCAAAAAGACCTTTGACGGCATCATCGGCAAGTATCTTTCCCTGGAGGGCGGCAGCCTGCAATTGGGCGGGATTTGCCTTGTGGCCGGGCTTGGCCCGGAAAATAACCGCAGGCGGGACGGCACCTTTGCCTATTATATTTCCGAGCCTGTGGTATGCAACGACGCCAAGGGCGCGGCCCCCTTCGTGCTGTGCTATACAGAGGTCAAACGTCTGCCAGCATAACCTTTACGCTGTCAGCGTCCTCCGTCGGCGTGCCACTGCCGCTCCGCTTTGACTTCAGGTAATAGCTGGGGGCAATGCCGTACTTTTTCTTGAACATTTTGGAAAAGTACAGTGGATCGTGGAAACCGCACATCAGCGCGATATCGGCAATGGTGCTTCCGTTATTATCATTGTTCACCAGCACTTCGGCCGCGATTTGCAGCCGTTTATCGATCAGGTACTTATGGGGCGTTACGCCCAGCTCCTTCTGGAACAGCTTGCGCAGGTAATCGTAGCTGAAAGGAAGAGACCGCAGATAGGTATCCAGCTCATAGTCGCAATCCGCGTAGTTGCTGATGATGTTGTGTTCGATCCGCTCCACCACGCCGGACCGCTGCTGCACTGTCTGGTAGGCGATCAGGTAACAGCTGATCAGATCACCGTAAGCTGAGAGCAAAGCCGTTTTCTCCTTCCGGTCGGAATAGAAATGATAGAACACGGCTGTAAAGGCGTCCAGCAGAAAGTGATTGCTGTCATCCATGATGATGGTGGGCTTTTTGAAGGTCAGCGTGGGGGAAGTCATGTTTACGTGAATGTTCTTGAAGCCCTGCTCGCTGGCGTTGGAATGGGGAACCAGGGGCGGAATGATGACCACGTCCCCCTTCTTGTAGGAGATGGTGAAATCGTCGAATACAAAAGTTCCTGTTCCGTAGGTGCAGTACACAAATTCCCAGCTTTCGTGGGCGTGGCGGGAAACGGTGTGCATCAGCGAATGTCTGCCCACATAGGTGATATCATTCACGACATTTGCTCCTTCCTTTGCAGGATGTCTTTATTATAACAAAGGATGTCCGTTTTGTCCATGCATTATCCGAATGAATCTTATTGAACTGTCAAGGAGGCAAAGCTATGGCGTACATAACGCTGAAAAACATCAACAAGATCTATCCCAACGGGTTCCACGCGGTGCACAATTTTAATCTGGAAATCGAAAAGGGAGAGTTTGTTGTATTTGTCGGTCCCTCCGGCTGCGGAAAATCCACTACCCTGCGCATGATTGCGGGCCTGGAGGATATCTCCAATGGCGAATTCCTGCTGGATGGCAAACGTGCCAACGAGATGGGCCCCAGGGAGCGGGAAATTGCCATGGTATTCCAGAGCTATGCCTTGTACCCACAGATGACGGTTTATGATAATATTGCCTTCGGCCTTACATTGCAGGGCGTGGATGAAGACGTCATTGAGGAGCGGGTCCAAAATACTGCCCGTATTCTGGGTCTGACTGATTACTTGGACCGTCTGCCCAGGGCGCTTTCAGGCGGCCAGCGTCAGCGCGTGGCTATCGGCCGCGCCATTATTCGCAAGGTGGGCATTTTCCTGATGGATGAACCGCTGAGCAACCTGGACGCAAAGCAGCGCGTTACCATGCGCTATGAAATCGCCCAGATCCACCAGGAAACGGGCGCCACGACCATTTACGTTACCCATGATCAGACTGAGGCCATGACGCTTGCCGACCGTATTGTGGTAATGAAGGATGGTTATGTACAGCAGATTGGCACGCCTTATGAGCTGTATTTCCAGCCGGCCAATGTGTTCGTTGCGGGCTTTATTGGCGAACCGCCCATGAATTTCATTCGCGGTATCGTAAAAAATGGCAGGATTTCCTTTGGCAGCGCACAGCTTGATCTTTCCCAAAAGCTTGGTAGGATCAAGGAATATGAAGGGGAGGAGATCGTCTTTGGCTTCCGGCCTGAGGCCATTCAGCTGGGGGAGCAGCCTGATGGGTATCAGATCCCCTGCCAGGTTGAGCTCACCGAAATGCTGGGAGATAACACCAATATTTATATCACCGCGGGCGATCAGCAGGCTATTCTGAAGGTGGACAGCCATGATACGCCGGAAGTGGACACCCAGTTGACTTTCTCCATTCCGTATGACAGTGTTTATCTGTTTGATGGAAAAACCGGGAATGTGATTCAATAATAACAACCGTCACAAGGAAGCTATATGATTCTTTGAATATAATCATATAGTTTCCTTTTGTATTGCCTTCATTGGATGCGGCTGCAAGCATAGAAAGAGGAATTATATATGGAAAAGCCTTTTGAGGAAGAAACAGCGCTTTTTCGGGATATGCGGCCCCGGGAAATAGAAACCGCACGAAGGGCGCTGAACGTATTCGAGAAGAAGTTCGTAAAAGATGAAGCCGTGTTGCTGGCGGGGGCTTCCACCGCCTGGATGGGCATGGTGCTGGAAGGCGGCGTGACCATTGAGAGCACCGATCTGTGGGGCAATCGCGCTATTCTGAGCCATGCGGGAAAAGGCCAGTGCTTTGCGGAGACCTATGCATGGCTGGAAAAACAGGCTGTACCTGTGGATGTGATTGCCAGTGAGGATAGCCGGATTCTATTTTTTCAAATTGGTCTTCTGCGTCAAGCAAACCACCTTTCTGAAACATGGGCTTTCAAGCTGATGACCAATCTCCTTACGATTTCCGCCCATAAGAATCTGGCCCTTTCCGGGCGCAGCTTCCATACCGCTGCCAAGCATATCCGGGGACGGGTCATGGCGTATTTGAATACGGTTTCTTTGCAGAAAAACCAAAAAAGCTTTGAAATCCCCTTTGACAGACAGCAGTTGGCCGACTACCTGAACGTGGAGAGGACGGCGCTTTCCAAGGAGCTGAGCAAAATGCGGAATGAGGGCTTGATCGATTTTAATAAGAATCATTTTATTATCCTGAATCTTGATTAAAAGATCACGTTATAAACTGCTCCATTGTCCTTCGTGAATTGGAGCGCATTCATTTGTTTCATTGATTTCGGTCTTGTTCGCCTTGCAACGCTCCGGATTGCCAGGGCCTTTGGAAAAAAGCCATCGGCTGATCACCTTAAACATGGTATTCAGGGAATAACAAAAAGACGCGGCTGGATACAGCCGCGCCTGAAATATAGCGTCAGATTTCGATTTCCACCAAGTCGCGGGGCGCTTGATTCAGCGTTTCGCAGCCGTCTTCGGTGACCGCTACCAGGTCTTCCACCCGCACCCCAAAGCGTCCGGGCAGGTAAATGCCGGGCTCCACAGAGAAGCACATGCCGGGCCGGGCAATGGCTTCGCTGGACGCGCTCACATCGGGGAACTCGTGCACCTCCAAGCCAATGCCGTGGCCGGTACGGTGAATGAAATACTTGCCGTAATCGGCATCCTCAATAACCTTACGGGCGGCGCGGTCAATTTCCCGCATGGGTACGCCGGGGCGCACGGCGGCACGGCCCGCGGCATTGGCGGCGCGTACCAGATCGTACACGCGCTTCTGTTCGTCGCTGGCCTTTCCCATAAATACCGTGCGGGTCATGTCGCTGCAATAGCTCCGCCAGGTCAGACCCACATCGATAATCACCGAATCGCCGGGCTTTAAGACAGAAAGATCGGTTACATGATGGGGCTCGGCGCAGTTGGCGCCAAAGCAAATCAGCGGTTCAAAGCTGGGGCCCGTGGATCCCTGGGCTGCCGATTCTTTGAGATAAATATCGCCCACCTGGGCTTCTGTCAGGCCAAGCTTCAACTGCTGAATGGTATTCAGGATGCTGGTATCGTTTTTTAACGAGCTTTCCCGCATGAGAGCCAGCTCTTTTTCATCCTTATACAGCCGGGTCTGGTCTATGCAGGGAGAGCCGATCACCGGCGTCAGGTCGCTTCTTGCTTCCATCAGACGAATGGTGAAACGGCTGGGCCAATCCTTATCGATGCCGATTTTGCCGGGCGTCATATGCTCCGCCAAAATGGCGACGCAATCTTCGGTATCGTCATACTCCACCAGCGGGATATCCACTGTGCCGGAAAGGGCAAACAGGCGGTTGGCAAACAGCGTTGCCCGGCCATGGACATCCAGGTACAGGGCCACCATCCGTTCGCCGGGATAAATCCATTTCCCGGTCAGGTAAAATATCGAGGCGGGGGCGCTGATCAGCGTTTGATCAAGGTCCATTTTTTTCATGCGTTCCACAACGCGGGCAATGCGCTCTTTTTCCATGGTATATCCTCTCCTTATGGATGCAGTACAGTGCCGCAGGGATCGCCGTCCAGTACGCGCAGGATATCCTCGGGCTGGGCGAGACCGAAAACGCGCACCGTGGGAATGGCTTGCTCGGTCAGCATGGCAAAGGCGGCGGTATCCATCACCTTCAGGCGGCGCCCCAGCGCTTCATTATAGCTGATATCAGGAATCAGCCTGGCTTCCGGATTCTTGCGGGGGTCATCGTCATAGACCCCGTCAATATTTTTGGCCAGCAGCAGAGCATCGGCCTGCATTTCAGCGGCGCGCAGCACCACGGCGGTATCAGTGGTGAAGAAGGGATTGCCGCTGCCGCCCGCGAAAAACACAACGTTGCCGTCACGCATGGCCTGACGGGCGCTCTGCACATTATAGGGTTCACAGACCCGGGGCATATCAATGGCCGAAAACACCACGGCTTTGGCGCCTGCGCGCTCCACCGCGTCCCGCATGCAAAGGCAGTTGATTACCGTACCCAGCATGCCCATATGGTCGGCGGTCACGGCGTCCATTTCCTGGGATTGGCGCCCACGCCAGATGTTGCCTGCGCCAATCACAATGCCCAGTTCAATGCCCTTGCGGCTGATTTCGGCCAGAATGCGGCCCACATGGGCAATCAGTTTCTGGTCAAACAGGCGCCCATTTTCGCCCAGCGCTTCGCCGCTAAGCTTCAGAATAACGCGTTTATAGCTGCTCATAAGCTTCCCTCCGCTCTTTACACAAAAAAAGACGGACGATTGCGCGTCCGCCTTTTTTGTTCAATCAGGCCTTCTTGCCGGTCATTTCGGCGATTTCGGCGGCCAGGTCGCTCTGCTTCTTTTCGATGCCTTCGCCCAGCTGATAACGGACGAAACGACGGATGGTGGTCTTTTCGCCGGTGGCCAGGGTGGCTTCCTGCAGCAGCTGCTGGATGGTGATGTCGGGATTCTTTACGAAGGGCTGGTCCAGCAGGCAGATTTCTTTGCAGAACTTCTCGATGCGGCCTTCAACGATCTTCTCGATGATGGCTTCGGGCTTCTTGCTGTTCTTTTCGTCATTCAGCACCTGCTCGCGAGCGATACGGCGCTCTTCTTCCAGACGGGCGGCGGGGATTTCATCCTTGCTTACATACTCGGGAGCGGCAGCGGCGATGTGCATGGCGACATCGTGGCACAGGTTCTTGAAGGTATCGGTCTTGCCGACAAAGTCGGTTTCGCAGTTGATTTCAACCAACACGCCGATCTTGCCGCCCATATGGATATAGGAATCCACGGCGCCTTCAGCGGCGATGCGGCCGCTCTTTTTATTGGCGGCAGCCAGTCCCTTTTCGCGCAGGTATTCAACGGCGGCGTCCATGTTGCCGTTGCTTTCCACCAGCGCCTTTTTGCAGTCCATCATACCGGCCTGAGTGCGCTCACGCAGCTCTTTGACCATTGCAGCAGTTACTTCAGCCATGAGGGGATACCTCCTATTTATTAATGAAAATATTACTCAGCGTCGTCAGCTTCGGCGGGGGCGGCTTCTTCGCCGTCCTGAGAGCCCTGCTTGCCTTCCAGCACTGCGTCAGCCAGCTTACCGGCGATCAGCTTGACCGCGCGGATGGCGTCGTCGTTGCCGGGGATCACATAGTCGATTTCATCAGGATCACAGTTGGTGTCCACGATGGCCACGATGGGGATGCCCAGGGCACGGGCTTCGGCCACGGCAATGTGCTCCTTGCGGGGGTCAACCACAAACAGCGCGCCGGGCAGGCCCTTCATTTCGCGGATGCCGCCCAGGTTGGCCAGCAGCTTTTCGCGCTCATGCTGGAGCTTGATAACTTCCTTTTTGGGAAGTACGTCAAATTGACCGTTTGTTTCCATGCGGTCGATCTGGTTCAGGCGGTCGATGCGGGTCTTGATGGTCTTGTAGTTGGTCAGCATGCCGCCCAGCCAGCGGTTGTTCACATAGAACATGTTGCAGCGCTTGGCTTCGCTTTCAATGCTTTCCTGCGCCTGCTTTTTGGTGCCGACGAACAGGATGGTCTTGCCTTCCATCGCCAGGTTGCGCACGAACATGTACGCTTCGTCAATTTTTTTGACGGTCTTCTGCAGGTCAATGATGTAGATGCCGTTGCGTTCAGTGAAGATGTACTGAGCCATCTTCGGGTTCCAGCGGCGGGTCTGGTGGCCAAAGTGCACGCCCGCTTCCAGAAGGTGCTTCATAGAGATGACAGCCATGGTTTTTCCTCCTTGTTTTTCCACCGCGGGGGATGAATTTATGCCGGCCAACCCCGAAGGGCACAAGCGGCATTCCGCCCGCGTGCGTTATCCGTCCAATTATAGCATAGCGGCAGGCGCATTGCAAGCATTTTCTTGCAAAAAAATCCCCAAAAGTGAAAAAAGCATATTGACAAATCCTGCTGTTTTTAGTATCATATTCGGTGCATCAATAGACTCCGCTAGCCCCGGGAACTATTGAACACCGGGATGCGCATGCTGACCATCATGCGAGCCCAATCCAAAGAATTGTTTTGATTTTGTCAAGGAGGAACTGCACTTGAATACCTTTATGGCAAATGCGCAGAACATTGAGCGCAAGTGGTATGTCGTTGATGCTGACGGCATGGTGCTTGGCCGCCTGGCCACCCAGGTTGCGAATATCCTTCGCGGTAAGACCAAGCCCATCTACACCCCCCATGTGGATACGGGTGACTATGTGATCATCATTAACGCCGATAAGGCGATCCTGACCGGCAAGAAGCTGGATCAGAAGATTTACTATCATCACAGCGGTTACGCGGGCGGCCTCAAGGAGATCAAGTACCGCAACCTGATGGCCGAAAAGCCTGAGTTCGCTGTGCGCCATGCCATCGTGGGCATGCTGCCCAAGGGCCCCCTGGGCCGCAAGATGGCCAAGAAGCTGTTCGTGTATGCGGGCGCTGAGCATCCCCATGCTGCGCAGAAGCCCGAAATCTGCGAGCTGATCAAGTAAGGCGGAAGGAGTTAAATATCCATGGCTAATGAATTCAATGCTGTTGGCCGCCGCAAGTCCGCTGTGGCCCGCGTTCGTCTGGTTCCCGGCGATGGCAAGATCGTCATCAACGGCCGCGATATCGAAAACTATTTCGGTTATGAAACCCTCAAAATGACCGTCCGTCAGCCCATCGTGCTGACCAAGGTGTCCGGTTATGACATCATGGTCAACGTGAACGGCGGCGGCTTCACCGGCCAGGCCGGCGCCATTCGTCACGGCATCAGCCGCGCCCTGTGCAAGGCCAATCCTGACCTGCGCGGCGATCTGAAGAAGGCCGGTTTCCTGACCCGCGATCCTCGCATGAAGGAACGCAAGAAGTACGGCCTCAAAGCCGCACGTCGTGCGCCGCAGTTCAGCAAGAGATAAATTGCTGTACAAGCCGTATCAAAACGGTTCAAAAAGGGGCTGTTGCACTAAGAAAAAGTGCAGCAGCCCCTTTTTCATGGCAGGACACGCAGCATAGGAAGCAAGCAATAAACAAATTTCTGGATTTCAGGGGTCGCAAATAAGACTGTCACGATTTTGGATTGGACTTTTCCTCATTGAAAAATCCCAATGTATTCAGTTTCCTGAAACCTATGCAGAATCAGGAAGAAGAGCCGAATTTGACGGAGCGAAATCACTTACTGTATTTTTTGTAAATTCTCCCGTAAACTAATGGAAGCATCGGTACTCCGAGAATGCAGCCTATAATCAGGAGGATTCCACCTGCTTTCATATTCATAGCCCCAAGAATCGTGCAAATCCACATTACGAAAGAAAACGCAAGCCACATAATGCCATTTGCTCTATTATATGCAGCTATGTCTGTAATTTCAGATTCTTTTACCGTACTCCCTGACCAAAACCACATTGGTTTTTTTCGTCTCCACGCATAGATACTGATTCCTGTAAATAACAGACTGACAGGTATCATTATTATAAGTCAAATTATAATCCCCATATAATTATCTCCTGCAAATCTTGATTTCTCAGCTTGTTGTGTTTTCGGCGTGTCTTTTCAAATGGGAAATTGTCATCTTGAATCTAAGATTATTCCAGCTCTTATATTTCCTTACCGCAATACGGGCAAAACTTTCCGTCCGGAGTAAGCCTCTTTCCACAATGAGGACACTTTGCACCAAAAGCCCTGATGAGTGAGCAGATTGCTATAAGAACTACACAGGCTAATGCAATATATGCCCAAGTCATGAAATCATAATTGCCGTCAGCCAAATGGATGCCGATAACAATCCAAGCCATGATCAATACCGCTATAGCTACCCAATTAACAATTGATAGATACTTTCTCATTCTATGGTTTCCTCCACAAGCACCGGTTTCTCGGCTTGTTATATTTCCGGTATGCTTTTCCAAATGGATATTTGTATTACTCAATTACTTTGTTTGAATACGGAAGCAACAGTTTTCTAATCTCGACCAGATTTACTTGTTGATACTTGTCCGCCCACTTCAAAAGTTGAGATAAAGACTCTAACGTTTCCTTTTTCCCTTGCTCCAAGCCAAGTTTTCGGCGGATAAACCTACGAATTATTCGGTATCTATATTTATACCTTGGAACACTCAAAACATAAATCTTATCTGCATCAGAGAAACATTGCTGACACCATGCATAATATACGCCCTCAATGATCCAGTCATCTATTCAGCACACCAGCGAGAAGCCTATCTCGTTCATTAGGCTTTCTTTTAACGCCATAAGAATCAGATTTATTGTCCCATTGCAGTTCATCCAGATCATAATGCTGGATGCCAAGTTCTTTGGAAGGTTTTTCTGAAAGATAAGTTTTTCCGCTCCCTGGACCTCCAACAATATGAATCTTCATTGTTTCCCTCACAAATCCCGATTTGCTCGAAAGAGCTATAATATTATAGCATAAACCACTAACGCGCTCCAAACGCACAACAACACGCAGAAGAGAAATATGTCATTATGATGGGTGATAAATAAGCGAGAAGTATGTACATCAGCCCCTGCCCTTGGGTATACTGTCCATACAGAATAGCGGCGCAGGTTGTCGGACAGGGAGGAAATTATGTTAAGCCAGACCACCCAAATCCCTATTGCTGCCCTCTATGCGCGGCTGTCCAGAGCCAATGAACTGCAAAGTGAATCGAACTCCATTATGCATCAAAGGCATAGCTTCGAAACGTACTGCCGCGATCACAATATCCTGAATTACCGCTTTTATGTGGATGCCCCGTAATAATAGGACTAATAAATTAATGGCTCAAAAAAGTGCTGGAAATCCAACGTTTTGAGCCTTTTCCCATAAATGCAATTGAATCGTACATAGCGCGTCTGTTACCCAAAGTGACGCATGGGTTGGCAGACGCGCTATTTTTTTGCCCCGACGCGGGTGGAAGGAGGTATAAGCGTGAGAGCGTATGGCAGGTCGTGGGACTACAATGTATAAGACTGCCGGTACTGTCTGTGCTGGAAAGGCAGAAAAAAGGCTGCGTCTATCCGACGGCTGTT
>JAFUGB010000189.1 GCA_017469605.1 Clostridia bacterium | reverse complement strand
GGCACGGTTATAGACAAAGCCCAGCAATTTCAAGGGAATATGCCCTTGATCGTGATACATCGCCACCACAATATCATACCAGCCGCCCCGGGCTTTACTGAAAACAGTATCCGGCGGCACAGGACCATCCGCCTCAATCCCCATCTCCCGGGCCGCTTGAATGGCAGGGGCGATTTCATCGATTTCCTCCCGGCCAAAAAGGCCGCCCTCTCCGCAATGGGGGTTTAATCCCGCTACGCCGATACGCGGCGCGTCAATTCCCATATCGCGGCATGCTGCGTCCGCGATGCGGATAACCTCCAGCACCCGTTCTTTCTTCACCTTATCGCAGGCTTCCCGCAGCGACACATGGGTGGAAATGTGAACAATCCGCATATCCTCAAACGCAAGCAGCATGGTATATCGGCTCACTCCGGTGTAATGCGCATAAATTTCCGTATGCCCCGCAAAATGGTGCCCCGCCAGATTCATGGCTTCTTTATTTAAAGCATTGGTCACCGTAGCGTCGATACGCCGCTCCATCGCCAATTCAATGGCCTTCACCACATAGCTGAACGCGGCATGGCCCGCTTGGGCGCTCACCTGCCTTATGGCGATTTCATTCGGCACGCACAAATGAAGATCCAGCACATCCACCGTACCGCAGGAAAACACCGCCTCTTCTGGCTGCGCAACGGCATGAATCCGCAGGGATGGAATCCCCGGAAATGTTTTGGTCCGCTCCAAAATCGTCCCATCCCCGATAATCAACGGCCGGCAAACCTCATAGAGCGCCGGATCCGCCAGTAAACGCAAGCACAGTTCCGGTCCGATAGAAGCGGGGTCTCCCATCGTAATGCCAATCAGCGGTTTCATTCAATCGATCCCCTTTTCCTGCATAGTTTGCAATGCCCTTTCCAGTGCTTCCATTCCCTGGGCAGATAACTGATTGAAAGGCGCGCGGCACGGCCCCACGGGATGCCCCATCAGCCGGGCCGCCGTTTTCACGATGGTATTGGGATTTCCAAAGCGAAAACATTCCCGGAATGGACGGATATTTTCCTGCGCCTGCTGTGCCTTGGTCCAATTTCCCGTTACGGCATATTCATAAATTGATACCATATTCCGGGGAAACACATTCGCACATCCGGATACGCCTCCCCGGCCGCCCGCCAAAACCGTCCACAGGATCAGCGCGTCATTGCCGGACAGGACAGAAAAATCTTTCCGTTGGCGCGTAAGCGCGATATACTGCAAAATATTGTTAAAAGACCCACTGGAATCCTTAACCGCCCGGATATTTTCCACCTGACTCAGTTTTTCCACCGTAGCGGGCTGCAGCATATTGCCGGTGCGCATGGGAATGTTATACAGCACGATCGGAAGATGGACGCTGGCTGCAACCTGCCGGTAATGGGTGACCAGCTCCTCCTGCGATGCCGCCGCAAAAGAGGGCGTAATAACAGACAGTGCATCGGCCCCTATTTCCTCCGCTCGCTGCGAAAGCGCCACCGTTTCCCCGGTGGACACACACCCTGTTCCGGCGTAGACCGGCACGCGCCCGCGGGCTTGCTCCACGCAAACTTGAATCACCCGCAGCTTTTCCTCCGCCGACAGGATATAACCTTCCCCATTGGTGCCGCACGGAAAAATCCCATGCACGCCTGCCTGAATCATCCGATCCACTTCCCGGCGCAATTCCTCCTCACAAATCGATTCATCCGCCCACATCGGCGTCAGCACCGGCACAATAATGCCCTGGATCTCCATCCCGTTTCCTCCTCAGTTCAGCACCTGCCGGTACATCATGCGAGCGTCTGCCGCCGTTACCGTCCGCCGGTTATTTTTCAGCAATCGCTGCACGCCCATGCCCGCCTGCACCAGGTCTTCCAGATCATCCCGTTTGACACCGTAAGCCTCCAGCCCGGATGGGATACGGATTTGCTTCACCAGTGTCTCCATCCGGTCCAGCACGGCCTGCGCTTTTTCAATTTGCGCATCCGCTCCGCGCATGGCCAGCGCATCGTAGATACATGCCAGCCGCTCCGCGCAGGCATCGAGATTAAAGCGCATCACCGGCATCAGCAAAACGGCATTGGCAATTCCATGGGGAATGTGATATTTTCCGCCCAGCGGATACGACAGCGCGTGCACCGCGGTGGTCCCGGAGCATTGAATCGCAACGCCCCCATAGAAAGCGGCCAGCAGCATGGCCGCCTTGCTTTCCATCGCTTCCGGTGACAGGCACGCCGCCGCCAAATGAGAAAAAATCAATCTGATCGCTTCCAACGCGTACAGGTCGCTAAAGGGCGTGGCGGCAAGCGATGTATAGCACTCAACAGCATGGCACATCGCATCCACGCCGGTGGCGGCAGCGATATTGGCGGGCAGACCGCGAATCATTTCCGGGTCCAGAATAACCGCATCCGGAATCATTTGGTGATTTACGATGCCAACCTTTACCTGCTCCTCCGGAACGGCAACGATGGCGTTTGGCGTGGCTTCGGCGCCGGTGCCCGCGGTGGTGGGCACCATCACCGTGCGCACAACTTTTTTTCCTTTTCCTGGCGTTTGCAACAGTTCCTTTACGCTCCCGCCATCGGCCACGATGGAGCACAGCTTGGCCGTATCCATTACGCTGCCGCCGCCAACGGCAACCAGGGAATGAAAGCGCCCTTCAGCGAAAGCCGTTGCCAGGCGCTGCACATCCTGGTAGGCCGGTTCGGGCGGCACCTGATCTATCACCCGCACCTGTGCGCCAGCCTGTTTCAAAGCAGAAAGCACGCGATCCGCCACACCCGCTTTGATAACGCCGTGGTCCGTGATCATGCACACGTTTTCCCCGGCCATTCCCAAATCATCCAGGGACAAGAGCGCCTGTTCCCCGGAAAACACAGCGCCCGGCATATTCAATTTATACACGCTCCCCTTCTCCTTTCAATGCGCATTGCCACGGAACATGTTCTGTGTGGATCTCCCGCGCCGTGTCAATGGCTTCCCGCATGCGGGCGGCCAGATATGTGTCCTGCAATGCTTCCGCCAAGGAATACCCGCTGTCCGGCTTTTCTTCTTTTCGGCTGATCTGGCCCATACGCTGCATGCATGCCGCCAGGGCGATTTCGTCATCTCCTAATGATACGCCGGGAAAAGGATTTTCATAGACCCACCATCCGCCCAACGTAATCCCTTGCAGCTGATATTCGCTGCAGCCCAAAAT
>JAFUGB010000188.1 GCA_017469605.1 Clostridia bacterium | reverse complement strand
GGGTCAATATTCCCCGGCCCGAGCAGACGCTGTCTTCCTATCCGCATCAGCTGTCCGGCGGGCAATTGCAGCGCATCATGATCGCCATTGCGCTGATCAACGATCCCCGCCTGCTTCTGGCGGATGAGCCCACCACAGCCCTGGATGTGACCATCCAGGCCCAGATCCTCAGGCTCATGAACGATCTCAAGGAGCAGAACGATACCTCCATCGTCATGATCACCCATGACCTGGGTGTGATTGCCGAAACCTGCGAGGAGGTGGCGGTGTTTTATGCCGGGCAGATCGTGGAGCAGGCAAATGTGGTGGAGCTGTTCAGGCAAACCGCCCATCCCTATACCCTGGGACTGCTGCAGGCGGTGACTTCGCTGGGCGGCGAAAGCCGCAAGCTGTATACCATCCCCGGCATCGTGCCCCCCGGCGGCCAATGGCAGCAGGGCTGCCGTTTTGCCGACCGGTGCAGTCAATGTATGGAAAAATGCAGGCAGGCCATGCCCGCGCTCACCGAGGTGGCGCCGGGGCACCGGTGCCGCTGCTTCCTGCATGGTGAGGAGGCCGAAGCATGAGCAATGTAAATCAGGACGCCCTGCTGCGGGTGGAGCGTTTGCAGGTGTATTTCCCCATCAAGCGCGGGCTTATGAAAAAAGTGGTGGGCCATGTGCACGCCGTGGAGGATGTGAGCTTTTCGGTACGCCGCAGGGAGGTGTTCGCGCTGGTGGGCGAATCGGGCTGCGGCAAAAGCACCACGGGTTCAGCCATCCTGCGCCTGATCGAGCCTACGGGCGGCCAGGTGTACTTTGACGGCCAAAACCTGCTGGCGCTTAGCGAAGAACAGATGCGGCTGAAGCGCCGGGACATGCAGTTTATCTTCCAAAATCCCTATTCCTCCCTGAATCCCCGCATGAACGTGTGGAAGCTGCTCAGCGAGCCGCTGAAGGTGCACTTTGACCTGTCTGCCGCGGAAGTCCGGGAGCGGGTGGAAAACATGCTATCGCTCATCGGCATGACGCCCGATCAGCTGGAGCGCTATCCCCATCAGTTTTCCGGCGGCCAAAAGCAGCGCATTTCCATTGCCCGGGCGCTGATCACCCATCCCAGCTTTGTGGTGGCTGACGACCCCGTATCCGCCCTGGAGGTGTCCATCCAGGCGCAGATCCTGAATCTGATGATGGAACTGCAGCAGGAAATGGAGCTGTCGCTGATCTTTATTTCCCACGACCTCAATGTGGTGCGGCATATCAGCTCCAGCGTGGGCGTTATGTACCTGGGCTCCATCATGGAAACGGGGGATACCGAGGAGGTTTACCGGCATCCGGCCCATCCCTATACCCAGGCGCTGCTCAGCGCTGTCCCTTCGCACGACCCGCTGAACAAGTCAAAGCATATTGTGCTGGAGGGCGATGTGCCCAATCCCGCCGCGCCGCCCGCGGGCTGCCCCTTCCACACCCGCTGCGGCCATTGCGCCGGCATCTGCCGGGAGCAAAAGCCCGAGCTCAGGGAAATTGCGCCGGGGCATTACGCGGCGTGCCATCAAATCGGGGAGCGTTAGGGGCTGCGCAAAGCGCGAACCGGGCCTGGCTGTTCTCAATATGGTTTTCGCGGAAAGCAAACAACGTATTTTTTATAAACGGAGGCACCCGACCATGGACAGATTAGATGAAATTTTCCGCATGCAGCAAGCGCTGAATGACGATATCATTGCCCGCCGCCACCTGGAAGGCATCAGCGATACCGAATGGATCCAGAAGCAAACGCTGGCCATGCTCAGCGAAATGGCCGAGCTGCTCAACGAGGTCAACTTTAAATGGTGGAAAAATCCCAAGCCCGTGGATGCGCACGCGGTGAAGGAAGAGCTGGTGGATATCCTGCATTTCTTTGTAAGCATGTGCCTGCGCGCGGGTATGACGCCCCAGGAAATGTACGAAATTTATATGGAAAAAAATCAGGAAAACTTTAACCGGCAATTAGGCCTCAGTAAAAAAGAGGGCTATAAAGCCCCCTGAGGAATATTACGCTTCGGTGCCCAGCAAGCCCAGCTCGGCGGCGTATTCCCGCATGCCCTCGATGCAGATGGCGGCCACGTCCCGCACCTCCATGCCCAGCATCCCGCAGCCGCGGCGTATCAGCTCCCGGTCGCACTTGGCGGCAAACTTTTTGTCCTTAAACTTTTTCATAAAGCTGGAAACCTCCAGATCCGTGATGCCGTGGGGGCGCATGCGGGCGCAGGCGCCGATGATGCCGGTGAGCTCGTCCACGGTATAGAGCGATTTTTCCATATCGGTCAGGGGTTCCACGTCGGTGCATATGCCATAGCCGTGGGCCAGGATGGCGCGTACCTCTTCGGGCTCCACGCCGGCAGCCAGCAGCGGTTCTTCGGTGTGCTGCAGGTGCTCGTCGGGGTTTTTTTCATAATCGTAATCATGCAGGTAGCCAATGGCCATCCAATGCTCGGGCGCTGCGCCGAAATGCCTGGCCATGGCGCCCATGGCGGCGGAAACGCTGAGGGCGTGATGGATCAGATGCTCTTGGGATACCATGGTGGCGTTCAGTTTTTTGGCCCGTTCCAATGTCAGCATACAATGTTGCCTTCTTTCCATAAACTCGGATTGCCTATCAGTTTACTACATATTAAACGCTTTGGCAATACCCAAGGAGCAATATGCAGCAATATCCTTTTCAGGTGAAGCTTATCCGCAGCGCGAGAAAAACGCTTGCGGTGCAGGTCAGCGGACCGGATGCCGTTACCGTGCGGGCGCCCAATCGCATGCCGCTGTACGCCATCCGGCAGTTCATTGACCAGCACCGGCAATGGATCAACGCCCATCTTCAAAAGGCGCGGGTCCGGCAGGAGGAGCGCGGGGAGCTTGTACCCTTTACCCAAGCCCAAATCGACGATCTGGCTCGCCGGGCCGCCCGCGATCTGCCCCAGCGCGTATCGCGCTTTGCAGCCCTGGTTGGCGTGGATTATGGACGGATCACCGTCCGCTGCCAGCATACCCGGTGGGGAAGCTGCTCCAGCAAGGGCAATCTCAATTTCAATTGCCTTTTGATGCTGTGCCCTGACGCTGTGATCGATTACGTGGTGGTGCATGAATTGTGCCACCGCCGGGAAATGAACCATTCTCCCCGCTTCTGGGCCGAGGTAGCCCGGGCGCTGCCCGATTACCCGCGCGCCCGGGACTGGCTCAGGCAGGAGGGGCAAAAGCTCATCGCCCGGCTGCCGGAATGAAATATTCCTAAACACTTCATTAAATTTTGTTTCTTTCTATTGAATTTTTATTTGGTTTTGTATATGCTTAAAGCGGCATACCTAAATAAAACAACAGGAGGGAACAATATGCAGATCAACAAGCTTCTTGCCCTGGTGCTGGCGCTGGTTATGGCGCTGAGCGTATGCGCTTCCGCGCTGGCCGACTGGAGCGGTTCTGACTACGCCGCCGTGGCGGATGTGGTGAAAACCAGCTATGCCGGCAAAACCATCATCCTGCATTCCAATGACGTGCATGGTGCCATTGACGGCTATGCCTATATCCCCACCCTGCGCAACTGGTTTTATGATCAGGGCGCAACGGATGTGATTGTGGCGGATGCCGGCGATTTCAGCCAGGGCACCACCTATGTAAGCACCTCCAAAGGATATTCCGCTATTCAGATGATGAATACCGCCGGTTACGATGTGGTGACGTTGGGCAACCATGAGTTTGACTTTGGCTACGCCCAGCTGATGCAGAACCTGGCCGATGCCAAGTTCACCGCCATTTCGGCCAACGTGCTGCTGAACGGCACCCAGGATGCTATCCTGCCCGCCTCCACGGTGATCACCACCTTCGATGGCGTCAAGATCGCTTTCGTGGGCCTGGAAACCCCTGAAACGGCCACCAAGGTCAACCCCGGCCTAATCAAGGAAATTGACTTTACCACCTTTGGCGATCTGTATACCTGCGCGCAGGCCGCTGTGGACGCTGTGCGTGAAAGCGCCGATATCGTCATTGGCCTGTTCCACCTGGGCGTGGACAGCGAATCGAAGGCCAACGGCTACCGTTCCATTGACCTGCTGGCCAATGTGACCGGCATCGATTTCGTGCTGGATGGCCATAGCCACACCGTCATGACCGCCGGTGAGGGCGGCGAAGCCATCCAGTCCACCGGCACCAAGTTTGCCAACATCGGCGTGGTTGTGATCGACAACGCCACCAAGACCATTGAGGACAATTTCCTGGTATCCACCGCCGGCCTGAAAAAGGACAAGAACGTGCTGGCCAAGGCGCAGATCATTATGGACGCTGTGGACGCCCAGTACGGCGCTGTGTTTGCTGCCAGCGAAGTGCTGCTCAACGGCGATAAGGCGCCCGGCAACCGTACCGAGGAAACCAACCTGGGCGACCTGATTACCGACGCCATGGTATGGAGCGTGGTAAAGGAAGGCGGCATTGCGCAGCCTGAAAGCCAGGTTGTGGGCATCACCAACGGCGGCGGCATCCGCGCTGCTATCAATGCGGGCGATGTGACCATGAAGGATATCAACACCGTGCTGCCCTTTGGCAATACCGTGGCTGTGATCTATGTCACTGGCGCGGAGCTGCTGGAAGCGCTGGAAGCCTCCACCTTCTGCACGCCCGATGCCGTGGGCGGTTATCCCCAGACCAGCGGCATCAAGTGGACCCTGGATACCACCAAGGCGTATGATCAGGGCGATGTGTACGTACTGGACGGCAAGGAGAGCAGCTATTACGCGCCTGCGTCCATCCAGCGCGTGACCATCGAAGCCATCAACGGCGAAGCCTTTGATCCCGAGGCTGTATACGCCGTGGTGACCAATAACTTCTGCGCCGCCGGCGGCGATACCTATAATGCCTTTGCCCGCGCGTACAATGAGGGCAGCGGCTTTGACACCGGCATCCCGCTGGATGAAGCCGTAATGGCCTTTGTCACCGACGTGCTGAACGGCACCATTACCGCCGAGGCTTATGGCGCGCCCCGCGGCTCTGAGACCCAGATCAAGTAATCCGTAAGCGCAAACGGCAAGCCGCCCGCTGTAATAAGCGGGCGGCTGTTTTTTTGATACTGCAAATTTGACAGAGAAGGGATGCGAACGGGGGCGTTCTCTTTCGGAGCCCGAAAGAGACCCAGAAAGGGCTGCGTTTGTCGGCGTAAAAGCAACTGAAACAAAGAGAAGCACAGACGCCTGCCACCGCTTCCGGG
>JAFUGB010000187.1 GCA_017469605.1 Clostridia bacterium | reverse complement strand
CGACAGCCGCCACCGGCTGGCCGGCTGGGTTTCGGGCGGCGATTACACGGCGGCCCTGGCCCGGGACTTTTTTAAGGCAGCCTACAGCGGCAAGGAAAAACCGGCCTTTAACACGCCTTCGGGCATCGTTTGGCAAACGGTGGATCGCGCCAGCGTGGAATGGCTGGGGGAGGCCATGCTGGCCACCAAGCTGACGCCCAAGAGTTATCAGTATTCCGAGGTGTTTGCCGCGGGCAATAAGCTTTCCAAGCAGTCCACCGCATGGAAAGCGCCCAGCGGCCCCAGCGCTTTTTATGTGACCCATAACAACCAGGGCAACCCGGTGCTTTGCATCACGCCGGCCGAAAACGCGCTGCTCCGGGTACAGCGGGACAGCGACGGTGAAAGCCTGATCCTGGCCGAGCTCAACGGCAGCGCGGGGCAGCCGGTGTATTATACCGATGCCGCGGCCAGGCTGGGCGTGGTGTACACCTACCGCGTAACGCCCATCAACTACGAGCTTTTGCAGAACGGCGTGCTGCTGGAGGGCACCCAGCTGGTGCAGATTGCCCAGGCCCAGGCGCCTTCATCGGGCAATTCCCTGTGGAACGCCATCCAGGGCCTGTTTGGCGGGGAGGGCGACGGCCGGGAGGCCTCCATCTTCCAGACGGAGTAACGGGCTGCGCCACCCGCCCTTTTCTCCTCCGGCTTTTTGAGACAGCCCCTTGCTTTTTCCGTTATCTTCCTATATTATATTTGCGTAGGGCGTTTTGCCCGCTTCGCGATGAAAACGCAAAGAAAGAAGGGAAAGAAAAATGAAAAAGGATTTAGGCTTGGTCCAGGCTGTGTATCCGATGCCGGTGCTCATGGTGGCGGCTTACGATGAAAATGAAAAGGTCAACGTGATGAACGTGGCCTGGGGCCAGATCTGCGATGAGGACAAAATTATCCTCTTTATTGGCGAGGGAAAGAAAACCTGGCTGAACATCAAAGAAAGCCGCGCCTTCACCGTGGCCCTGGCGGACGAAGCCCATATGGACGCGGCCGACTTCTTCGGCATCGCTTCCGGGAATAAGATCAATGACAAATTCGAGCGCACCGGCTATCACGCCGTGAAGAGCGACAAGGTGCATGCGCCCATCATTGAGGAGTTCCCGGTGGTGATGGAGTGCGAGCTGCTGGAATTCCTGCACAGCGATTACGTGGACGGCATCGTGGGCCGGATCGTGAACGTGAAGGCCGAGGAGGCCGTGCTGGACGAAAAGGGCAAGGTGGCCCCCGAAAAGCTGCACGCGCTGATGTTTGATCAGTTCCAGAACGGCTACTATGCCACTGGCGCCAAGGTGGGCCAGGCATGGAACGCCGGCGCAGGATTGATGAAAAAATAAGGCTTCCGCACAAGCGTAAAGCCGCCGCGCTGAAAACCAACGCTGTTCAATAAAGCATCCAAAAACAGGCCGTGGGCGCGGCCTGTTTTTTTGCGTCATTGTTGAAAAAAGCGCTTCGTTCTGCTATCATGCAGAAAATGCAAAAGGATGGAAAGCACGGATGATTACAGGCTGTATTCGCACCAGGGAAGACCTGGCTGCCATGATCGGGGAGGCAGGCATCCTGCCCTTTTTTACCAACCGGGTAAAGGGCTGGTCGGTGGAGGAGCATATTGATCCGGGCATCTGGTTTACCGATCGGGAGGGCCCCTGGGAATGGAAGGGGCCGCTGGCTTTGGAGAAAACCTGCGTGTATGGCAAATTTATCCGGAACAAGGCCGCCTTTATCAGTCCGCAGTGGTTTCCCGATCTGGCAAATTACCGGCGGGAGGGCTATGCCTGGGACGAGCGTGTGGATGATGACCTGGCGCCCTATAAGGATAAGCTGCTGATGGCCTATCTGGAAAACCACCCCTATGCGCTTTCCAAGAATGCCAAACGCGAATGCGGCTTTTCCAAAGGCTATGATGCTGTGCTTGCCCGCCTGCAGATGCAGACCTATATCGTTACCTCTGATTTTCAGTACAGCGTCACCAAGGAAGGCGTGCCTTACGGCTGGGGCAACGCGGTGATTGATTTGGCGGATACCTGGCTGGGCGCTGATTTCTGGAGCATTCGCAATGAAAGGACGCCGGAGGAATCCTTTGAACGTCTCATCGGCCATCTGCGGGCAGTGATGCCCGGCGTCGATGAAGCTTTGTTGCGAAAAGAATTAAAATAGGGAAAGGGGATTGCATATTCGGCGGCGGCAAAACCATGGGCGAGCCGCTTCATGATCTCGATGGCCGGCCGGTTATTCCATATTGCTTTTCCTTTCCGAACCGGGTTTGCGGGCGCGAAGCGCTTACATCCCTTTGATCAGCGCGATCTGCCGGTTATAATCCCGTCTGCTTTCCGGGAATACCGGCGCGCAGGCGTAACAGTGCATCATGCCCGGTTCCTTATGCATATGCAGCGTAGCGCCATCCCGCGCATAGGTTTTCTGAATTGCGCCAGAAACGCAGGCACAGGTTTCTTCCGCGTAAAAGATATATGTCTCCGGCGCGTGGCGAAAATCCATTTTGTCGGGATACAGCGCGTATGCCGGCGTTTGAGGATCGGCCCGCATGACGCCGGCCATCATGAGATTGAACGCGCCTTCCGACACCATCAGATCGTTCTTTTCATACGCTTTGACCAGCGCCCATTCTTCTTCTGTTTCCGGAAAGGCGAAGGGGGAGTTCATGATCAGCAGGCCCGGCATGTCCACGGCGTTGCCGTTCCGGTTGATCCAGGTGATGAGCTGCATCGCCAGGAAACCGCCGTAGGAGCCGCCGACCACCGCGATGTTTCCCGCGCCGTATTTTGCTTCGATATCCTGATAAATGGCATAGATCAGATCCGCCGTATCTGCCACGGGGATTTCGGTAAAGGGCGGATAAATCGGGTAAATCATATCCGCGCCGGTTTGTTTCCCATAGGCGCGGGCGAAGGATATCTCCGGCTTCCAGGCATCCTTATTACCGCCTCCGTGCAGGAAAAGGATGGCCTTTTCGTGGGCGGCGCCTTTCTGCTTGATCACAAGCACCGGATACCCTCCGACGCGATGGGTGCTGTAAAGCGCCTTATGATCGGAAGGCTCCTTGTATGGATGCTTTTTGTTGTACCCCTTTGCCTTGGCCATTTCGCTGTCTATGTCCCCGAGCGTCGGAAACAGCCCCAGCCGTTTGGCAAAACGCAATGCCGATACCGCCGCCCTTGCACTAAAGCTCATTTGATGCACCTCTTTGTAGATTATAGCTGTTCAGCTTCCTTCGCATACGCTGCGCGCAATCTGAAATCGCAGCGGTTAGCGCCAGTGCCAAGCGTTCCGGTTCTCCTGAATTCCAGCCCGGGGAGGCTGCCATAGCACCGATCGTCATTGGTACAGAAAATTTTCATCAGTTCAGGACAGCCAAGCGCTGTGAAATATGCATTGTACGGACAGGCGACAATGGCAAATGGCGTCGATATGCATGGCTGGATATTCTCCTTTCATCAATCAAATGTATTTGCTTTCTCTGATACATAAACCTTCTGCGATCCCATGACCTTGCGAAACAGCAGCGAGGAAATCGCTACACCAGCCGCGCCGAGAAAAATCGGCAGCCATACCCAAGTGGCGTCGTTCAGCAAGCCAAATACCATCTCGCCAGCTGCAACCGATGCGATGCTGATCATGCGCAGCGTCGCGGAAACTCTCCCCAGAACGGACTTTCCAACGCCGGTTTGCAGCATGATGGAGGAGGTCATTTGCATCGGCATGGCCGCGGCAATGGTCATGCAGTCCAGTAGCGTAATGATTACCACCGAAATCATCACGGGTATTACTTGGTAAATGCCACATACGGCGCAGACGCCGATGAGAAAAATGCTTGCCGCAATGCTCATGGTCGCCACAAAAAAGAGTTTGTTCGGCGCAAACTTTTTTACCAACGGAACAGCAAACAAGGGAACAATCATGCTGACAGCGGACGTCACCGAGCAGTAAGCGCTGTAAACCCAGGTATCTACGGCATAGGTCTGTCTGAGCAAATAGGCCACGCTGACGGAAAAGGTGGCACCAAAGAAAGCGTTGACAATCGGCAGCACCTTGATGAAGCCACACAGAAAGGGATCCTTTCGGATGCAATGGACGCCCTCAATAAAATCGTGCCATACGGATGATTTTGCGGAAACGCCCGTGTGCTGTGCTTCGTATTTTGGATGGATCATCGTCTGCATCAGGAATGATCCAAAATTGAGCGCCGCAATGACCGCGAACGCGGCGGCAATCGTCAAATGATCGTAAATCAGGGCAGCTGCCATCGGCGCAATCACATTCACGACACCGTCATCCGTCTTGGAAATGGAGATGGCGTCTGTCAACCGCTCGGAAGGAACCAGCTCCGGCAGGATAGCCGCTTCGCATCCTCCATAGAAGATTTCTCCTGTCTCCAACGCGACAACCAGCAGATAAACCAGCGCAATATTGATCGTAACCGTTTGTCCCAGCAGGAAATACAGAACCAATATCACTGTCTCTCCCAACAATATTAGCGACATCATTCTGATTTTCGATACGCGGTCAGCTAAAACCCCAGCCAGGGGCGTCAACAGGATACGGGGAAAAATGATGATGGAGAGCATGGACGCAAACAGCGTCGCAGAGCCAGTCAAGTCCAGAACATATAAAGACAGAACATACTGTAAGATATTGCTTGCCCCCATGCTGAACGAGGAGGCGAACCAAAAAAGCCAATAATCTTTGCCCAAGCCGCGGCAGGAGCTGAATTTCTTTTTCATACGTTTTCCTTCCGTTGCCAGCCATCGCCGGCGTCAATCTCATACCGTGCAAACAGGAAATTCCTGATGATCAGGATCACGCCCGTGCAGGCGATCATGGCTGCGGAGTAGATCGGATTGCGTACAAGCGCATAAGCGCCCGTTGTCACCAGGCGGTTTTCCTTGATCCCGTCGTCGATCTTGGAGATCGGAACCGCGTAGATTCACAGCGCGATCCCAGCCCCGAACATATAAAATACCGGGGTGGACATCCAGTTCCCGTACTGCTCGCCGTGCGTTCCAATTATGGCGTTTGCCTGTTTCATCCCATGAACCCTCCTTCAGGTGATATCAATGTATTTTCTGAAACCTGAAATAGCCCTCGAGACCAAGATCGCTTGCCTTATGAACAGTGCTGAACCCACGCTTATTTGCTTCCGTCTCAAATTCATGCAGCGTGAACAGGGCTTCCTCTGCGTGTCCCCAGTGAAGCACCGCATCCACCATATGAATGCACCGCTTGGACAGATCAGCGATATAAATGCTCCCATCGTCCTTCAATACCCGGCGGCACGCATCAAAGAAGGTTCTCCATCCCTCCACGTGGTGGAGGATGCAAAAGTCTAAAACAACATCGAAGCTTTTGTCCGAAAATCCGCTCAGATCATCTGCGCTGCCCTCTACGAAAGCGGCGTTTGATAATTTCCGGCCCCTGGCGATCTCCAACTGCTCCGGCATGATATCCAAACCCGTATAACTGTGAGGACCCTCCACCGTGATCAGCGAGGCGGCGTAACCGTTTCCGCAGCCAACCTCCAGAATATCCGCATCCTTGATGACCAGGCCGAACTTTTTGAAGGTCTTCAGCTCCACTTTCTCGATATACCATTTGCGCCAGCCCATCTGCATGGCGTCAAATTCCTTGATACTGAGCTTCATTTGGGATTTCCTCCTTTTTAACCATATTCTGAAGCAGGACCAGCCCAAGCAGCAGAACCAGCGCGTGCCCGAAGGATTCCGTGCCGTGATCCAGCTGATTGATGGGCCAGGGGAGGAGGGCTGCAAGATTGCCCACAACGCCTGCCAGCATGATCGGATTGCACAGCGTCGCGGCGATCCTCGCACCGGTGCTTCTGAGCGGAATGATCCGTTTCCACACCATCGTGATCATGGTGACGGTCAGGCCAAGATCGCACAGGATATAGGCAACCAGCATGCCCGGCGCGTTGGCGTAGAGCACCCTGTTTGCAATGTCCGCCGCCGTCTGCATCTCTCCGTATGCCTGGTACACGTATTTGAAAATCAGCGCATCCGTCATGAACATGGCGTGCACCCAGGCCCAGGCCACCGTGCCCAGGATGTACGCCACATGAAACAGCCTGACCCAGATCTGTTTTTTCGGCGCAGTTACATGGAGCTTCAGCAGCCCGTACATCTGATGGAATCCCATATAATAGAGGACCGTCCCTGCAAAGCCGCAGAAAATGCTGACCCACATGCGCCATGTGGCCATGTCCAGATAGGCGACCTTGGTAAACATACCAATGGTTTCGGTGGTCTGGCCCTTTCCCGTGGCCGCGTACAGAAAATCGCCCAGCACATACAGCAGGCACCCGACGATGCCGATTATCATAAGCTTCCTGGCTTTTTTTTCAGATTCCATTCTACCGCCCTCCTTATGAATGCTTTCATCTTTTCATGGGGTTCGCCATAGAACCGCAATGGGCACGGCCGGAGCCGATGTCCACAATCGTTGGATTGTCCCGGCTTCGGTGTTCATTCGTGAACACCACCAATCTTCACACTGTTAGAGGTGTCTAACCGTGCGCCGAATGAATAGCCCGCCGCACAGCCATCCTCCCTGGAATGCTGTATCGCGGGCTGTTAGTCTTCGCTTACTATTATACCTTATAAGCGTTTGTTTTTCAAGGAAATCAGCAAATTGACCGCGGCTATTTGTGTTGAGGTACGATGCACCGGCCGCAAAAAGTATAAAAAGGCGCTGCCGAATTTGGACAGCGCCAGAAATTGATTTTATTCTGTTCTGGTCAAAGCTGTACCGTTGACATACAGCGTATGGCCATTGCCGATCACATTTTCAGCATTTCCGCTGAAGGCGGTGATATGGGTATCGGCGGTCAGCGTCCAGGTGCTATTTTCGTCCAGGGTCACGTTTACCGTACCTGCTTCCGTGGAAACCACGGCGCCCTTGGCATTGGTGATTTCGCCGCTGACAGTTCCTTCAAAGCTGCTGCCATTGGAAAGGTTCAGGTTCAGCGTGGAATCATCGCCCACAAGCAGCGTGCCCTGAAGCGCCTGCCCGTCGGCGTTCAGCGTGGCGATGTTGGCCGCCCCGCTCCAGCCGTCGTCGCATACCGAGAGCAGAATATCGCTGCCTTCGTTGTTCAGCGTCACGCCGGACAGGGTGATCACGGCGTTGGTGTTGGTCACGTGGAACATGTGGCCGCTTTTGCTGGTCAAACTGCCGCCGGTCATGGTGAAGGAAGAGGTGCCGCTGTCGGCGTCGCCGCTCATGGACTGGTAGATCATAATGGTGTCCAGGAAGGTGGCGTTGCCGTTCATGGCGGTATTGTTGGCGGTCATGTCGCAGTCAATGAGGGTGATAGCGTTCTTGCCCTCGATGCACACGCCCTCGGACAGGTTGGAAACCAGTGCAGCGTTGCTGACAGTAATATCAGCGGTGGAATAGATGGCGGGGGAGCCCAGGCCATTGGAGGTATAGGTGCCGCCGTCCACCACCACGGTACCGCCGCCGCGGTCGGTGCGAATGGGCGCGGAGGAACCGCCGCTGGTGGTCACAGCCAGGTTGTTGGCATAGGTGATCCCGCCGCCGGTGGTCATGATGCCGCCCGAGCCGTTGCCGGTGGTGGTAATGGTGGAATCGGAGATGATCACGGTGGTGCCGTCGCCCGCAGCGCCGTTCTGCCCGCCGTTGCCGCCGTAGCTGAACACGCCGTTGGCGCCCGAAGCGTCGGAGGTGATGACAGCGTTCGTGATGGTGGCGGTGGAGCCGCCCATTACCAGCAGCGCGGCGTTAAGACCGTAAAAGTTGCAGTTGTCGCCGCCGTTGGAATCGCCGGCCTTGGATACGGTGACGCCGTCCAGCGTCACGTCCTCGGCGGTATTTACGATCAGCGCGCTTTCGTCCACCGTTTCAGTGGCGTAGGCTTCGCCGGATACAGACGCCGCTTCGGTGATTTCGGCGGACGCGGTATATTCAAAGGACGCGGTGCTTCCGCCTGGCGGGGTGCCGCCGCCAAACCCGCCGCCCTTGCCCTCGGGAGGCATGCCCATGCCGCCGGTGGGCGGATCGCCAGGCGGATTGCCGTCAGGCGGCGTGCCCATCATTCCGGAAGGGGGATCGCCGGGCGGGTTGCCCTCGGCAAACGCAAAAGCTGTAGTCAATATCAGCATCAAAGCCATCAAAACAGCAAGAAGCTTCTTCATCGTGGTTTCCTCCTTTGCAGGAGCTTTCCTCTCCTGACAATGCGATGCTATCAAAGAAAGTTTAAAGAAAGCTTAAAGTTTGAAGCGCTTTTTGCTTTTGTCATTTTTTGAATTCAATCCGCACGATCACCATTTTCACCAGGCTGTCGCAGAAGCGGATCATCAGCTTATAGAAAGCGCCCACGTCCCCATAGATATCCCGGTATCCGCGCATATAGCTTTTGGATGTGACCGAGGAAAAATCCGCGCTCCATGCTTTCAGCTCCGCGGTGTCTTCCAATGAGAAAAGAGCGTCAACGCTTGAAATGCCCGCTTCCTTCAGCCAGGTCTTGGTCATCAGCTTCGCCCCGCGCCGGTTGCAGGCGTCAAAGGCCAGCACGGCCCCGGGGAAGCGCTTGGCCATCTTCTGAAACAGCCTCTTTACGTCCGCTGTTCTGAAATAGTAAAACACGCCCGTCGCGTAGAATACCGCGCCGTCCGCGGCGTCGATCTCCGCCATCCAGGCGTCGTCGTTCAAATCAAAGCCCAGGTTTTTCTCCCGATCCCCGGCGGGGATCAGTTCATTCCGGACGGCGATCACGTCCGGCATATCGATGTTGTAGCCCCTGCAGGTCCCGTTATCGCATTTATGGAAGGTATCGTCCAGGCCGCAGCCAAGATTGACCACGGCGGCCTTCGGATGTGCTTTCAGATACGCCTTCACCTCGCAGCCGATGTCGTATTGGCGCTGGGCCACCTCCAGCGCGCCAAACAGCCCGGCCTTGCTTTCCATTTTCTTTCCCTTTTCGGCAAAGTCATAGTCCAGCATGGCGCAGATCCGCTCCGCTTCCGGGTCGCTGAACAGCTGCGGAAAGCGCTCGGAACAAATCTTTCGTCCGTACAGGGGAATGACCAGCGTTTCCTGCGCGGTATTCTTTTCAATGTGATATTTCTTCATGGGCGCTCCCTCGCTTTATTACAGGATCAGGCACATGATGCCGGAAAGAACGGCGGCGATCACCGCCATCCCCGCTGTGCCTGTCAGCCATTTCCGCTGCTTGTCCTTCGCCGTGATATACGGCCTCAAATCCTCCGTGCCGGGGATAATCCAGGCATCGGTATGGCCTACCCAGTAACCATCGATCAGGAACCGATCGATCAGGTTCATGATGAACAGGATCACAAGCGCCTGCCAGAAGCCGGGCAGAAACCCGCGTGCGCCGTTGATCGCGTATACGCAAACAAGCACATAGATCATATATCCCGGAACGCACAGGCTCTTGAAGCGGATACTGCGTTTCCTGATTGCGTCTTCAGTGATCATTCCCCGCTGTATAACGCGATCCCACACCTTTTGATCATAAAGACGGATCATCCCAATGGCGCCGTTCCGAATACCGACAGCGCAAATCAGAACCAGCAGGGCGCCGAGCCCGAGACCTTCCAAAATGAGTTTTACAGCAAGCATTTTTTCTCCTCCTGCATTTTCCCTTAGCCTTTCGTACGGCTTCTTCCGGGAGCGTTTGCCTGTCTCCGAATACCACGCAGCAGCCGTCCCCGCTTGTCGCCGCGTGTATCCGGAGCAAAACACCGTGCACGGCCGCAGCGATCTGCCGATCCTGTGCGCGGATGGCCGGAAGGAACGCTCCATATCCATCCGTTCCATACGGAGATCACGCTAAAAGCGACCGCCGATGCCGGCTTCAGCGCGATTGCCGTTTATCTGCTCCATTCAAAAACGGACAGACGGTTATTCATGTCCCCGATGATCGATCCCAGGATCCTGCTCATAAGCCTGCCCTTTTTCATCTGCTCGGAGAAGGTCGTTTCACTTACAAATGAAATCGCTCCGTTCAGCAGGGTAAGCTCTTCCCCGGTCTTTTCAATTCCCCATCCAAATGTCGCGTTGGTATGCTTCACGGTATCATGCAGATCCTCTTTCATCATCTTCTGACGCATCAGCTCCACAAGAAGGACCCCTTCCGAAAAGCTTGCGGTCAGGCTGTTGAGAATTGCGGAGACCTGCTCCCGGGAGAAGTACATAAACAGCCCTTCCGCCACGACGATCACCGGCTTCTCCTTCGGAATGCTGTCGCTCCAGTGATCGTCCAGGACGCTGCATCCGATCATCTTCTGCCTGGCGCTTTCGCTGTACACCTTTTTTCTCACAGCAATCGCGTCGGGAAGATCAACATTGTACCAGGAGATCCGCCCGTTATCAACGCGGGAAAAACGGTCATCCAGGCCGCAGCCAAGATTGACGCACACCGCGTCGGGGTTTTTTCGGATATACGCTTTTGTAAGATCATCAAACAGGATCGTCCTCGCCACGACGCATTCATGCGTGACCAGCTTGTCCAGGTTCTTGGTGTCGATCCCAAGCGCGTCAATGATCTCCACTGCTTTGGGATCATGGATTCTGGCATTCTTTCTCTTGCTCTCATTTGCCCGTACCGCAAGAGGAATCAGCGCTGTTTCTTCAACGTCGCCAAGATGTAAATTCATCATTCCGCCCCCTCAACTGTTTTTTTCCATCGCGTTCGCGGATCAGGTCATACATATGGAACCGCTCGCCGCAGTTGCGCACCCGGTCAAGCTTCATGCCAAGATGCACATAGCGGGCGGCTTTATCCTTGTCGTCTGTATCCAGGATCACCGGCACCTGATGGTTTTCCGCGATCCCGTAAGCATAATCCATCATCTGCCGCATATAGCCCTGCCCCTGGTATTCTTTCCGCACAGCCAGCATTTCGACGCGCAGGAACTTTCGCTTCCCTTTCCGCATGCGGGTCTCGATCGTTCCGCCATCACAGAAGCAGGCGTTGATGAATTTCTTCATGTTTCCAAACCCGCCGAGCGCCTTCTTTTCAGCAGCGATCATCCTGATCCCGTCAGCAAACCCAATACGCCCTCCGGCCCCCTCGCCGGACAGCATCAGATAGCCTTCCTGGCGATCCGAAGTGGTGTACAGCACGCCGCTTCTGTAGGCGGCCTGTACGATGGCGTTGATATAGATGAACATCGCCTCTTTGGAGGGGATGTATTTGATCAGGCCAATATCCGCTTCATTGTATTTGTAGTCATAAAACGCTTCCGCGATCCGGCGGGAGATTTCCCGCACCTGATCGCGGGCCAGGCCCTGAAGCTTCCTCATTGATATCTCATCCTCCGTTTTGCCTTTCACGCGCCGCTCTTCGATATAAACACCGTCATGCGTTAGTCTAAGCTAACCGCGCTTCAGAATGAAAGCCCGCTTCACAGCCATCCACCGAGGAATACTGTACCGCGGGCTGCCATACCGCTTGCTATTATATCTTAAAAGCGCTGCTTTTTCAAGATTCAAAGCGGATTTTACCACAACAGCCTGCAACACGCGATATTGCTGATACTTCCCATATCCCTTGTTCGATATCCGCTTCACAGTGACCTCCGGCCACCCCGAAAAAATGGGATTTGAAGGGGAAGGATACGCGCTTTCTTCCCGGGGAAGAAAAGTTTGAAACAATGAATTATAAAAAAGCGGACAGCAAACAAACCATCGATTAAAGATGG
>JAFUGB010000186.1 GCA_017469605.1 Clostridia bacterium | reverse complement strand
GGGATCAGCAGCATTCATTTGCTTATATCACTCAAAGCATTGCCATGCTGCTGGATCGACAGCCACTGAATGAAAAATCCTATCTCAATCTGTTGCTGACCAGGGATTACGGTTTTTCCGGCAGCGGATATCGCTGTGCGGATATCATCGTTGACCTGGAGGAAGAAGAAAACTACCTGCTGCGCGCAGGGCTGATTGATCAGGTGCGGGAACAAATCGTTTCTGCGCTGTACGGTATTTTGCCGGTGCTTTGCTTTACTTATCAGGGAAACATGCTGATATTGCTGGCCGATTCTAACGACCAGGACGAGGCACTTCTGCGTACCACCCTGAAAAAAGTGGAGCAGCAGTTCATCAACAGCTGCACGCTGCGCATTGGCATCGGGCCGGTGGTACAGGAACTGCAGGAAATCGCCGCATCATTTGACCAGGCGAATACGGAGGTATTCACCATGCAGCCCGGAAATGAATTGCTGGAAATCTCCCACCGGGAAATCTTCAGCTATGACCCGGCTGAAATCCGAAACGCCGTTTATATCGGCGATATCAAAACGATCGAGGAAGCTTCCCGCAGCATTCTTACCCAGGCAAAACAGTGCAAAATCGCCTATCGCGATGCCGTCTATATCATAAAAGATATCTGCAAAGCGGTGATTGAAATCCAGCGAAAATCAAGTAACATACAGCCCGCTTTTTTGCCGCGCATGGAAGAGGTGAATGCCCTGGAAGTGTTGATCTTGTCTCCGGAAATCAATATCTCCCCTTTGATGGTAGCCATATTGCCTTATATTTCCGAAAAAACGAACGATACGGAGAAAAGCAGTGACAAAATTCCGGTTCAGATCAAGGAATATATTGACACACATTATTCAGAAGAAATGAGCTTGGATATCCTGGCGGACAAGGTGGGCATTTCCTCCAAATATCTGTCACGTGTTTTTAAGCAGGCGATGGGCGTAAACCTGTCCGACTACCTGACCTATGTCCGGGTTGAAAAAATAAAGGCCATGCTTTTAACCGATATGACGCTGAACCAAATTTCCGAACAGGTGGGGATTTTCAACCGAACCACATTTACCCGGATGTTTAAGCGCCTGGAGGGGGTGACCCCCAGTGAATACCGCAGTCTCCACAAACCTTTATAAAAACTTGGCATTTTAAATCGTATGCAAGGATTACAGAATATTATATCCTGCAGGAAGGTGAAAACGGCAACAGCGCTCATGGAGCATGCTAAGAAGGACGGTATCCGCTGCCAGATGGACCTGATTTTTTCCTGATGCAGCAGGATTTGGTGAAATAATCCCGGCTGTTGAGCAGAGGTTAAAGCATGAATCACAGCTTGCTGCCTTTGGCCTGATATCCAAGCCTGCTTTGAAGGCGAAGAAGGAAAACGGATATTTTCAATTTGGAAAGAGGAGCAGGATAAGAAAAAGACAAATGACGAATTGAGCGAACGATGCAAGCAACAGAAAGGGGATACCGTCATTGTGGCGGCATCCCGTATTATCGGCTGTTGTGTATGAGATTTTGCGAAAATGATGTATTCATTATATACATAAAGCATATGCCAAGAAACCGGTACAAGTGGCGAAAGCCGCTCCGGTAGTACAAATACCTGTATCCTCATGTACGCTTTCGCAGGCGATGCCGTTGTCCATGCGTGTCGCTTGCAGATGGCGAAAGGAATCTTTGCGATGCCCGGAAAGCAGGCTGTTGCAAATGGACAATATCCACGGATGGGGTGCGTGATTGCAGCCGATTTCAGCAATGGGGTGCCTGGCGAATGACAAGGGATGGCTTTCATTCCGGATAAGGGGAAACGGTGGCTTGCCAGATAGGATCATCGGCAGCGCAGAAGCCATAAAACGGCAGCAGATGCAGACTGCCCGGCGGCTCATCGTAAATATTCCAATGACCGTTCAGGTCCACGGACCAGACAGATGTGTTTTTTTCCTCGTGCTCGAATACGCAATTTGCCTGGATGGCTTTCCTGACATTTTCCGCCTGCTCTGCCAATTCTGGCCGATTCAGCCAGAGGGAAAGGGCATGCAGGGATTTCCAGACCAGCACGCCGTCGTATATCAGATAGGGATCCTCAGCTGTTATAAATTGGGCTTTCATAGTGTTCCCTCCTTTCTTAATGTACGTATTCAGCCATGTTTTTCTGTGATTAACGCATTTTTAATGCGCAAATCGATTATAAGCATATTTCATCCGCCTTATCAATATATAATTCAATAAAATTTTAACTTTTTTGTTAAATTTTCTCTTGATCTTCCTAAACAGATTTGCTATAATAGATCATCCTTCTTTCATGAGGTGGTTTTGATGGCAACTGGTGAACGCATTCGTTTCTTCCGTACCTTACGGGGGATGACGCAAAAGTATCTG
>JAFUGB010000185.1 GCA_017469605.1 Clostridia bacterium | reverse complement strand
GGGCTTTATTGAAAGCCTGCTTCCGGGGGCCGCGGGCGTCCCGGGCATCAAGCTGGGGCTCAGCAACGGCGTACTGCTGTTTGCCCTGTATATGATGGACGCGCCCACCGCCTTTCTGCTGATGCTGCTTAAAGTAATCCTGTCCGGACTGCTGTTCGGCGGCGTATCGGCCATGATGTACGCCATGGCGGGCGGCGTATGCAGCATGCTGGGCATGATCCTGCTTAAAAAGCTCAAATTCCACCTGCTCACCGTCAGCATGGCGGGCGCCGTGCTGCACAACCTGGGCCAGGTGCTCTTGGCCATGATCATCCTGGAAACCGATCAGCTGATTTACTATATGGCCATTCTGCTGCTGGTGGGCCTGGCCTGCGGCGCGGTGACCGGCGTAGCCGCCAAGGCCACCATTGGTCATATGAAAAAGCTGAAAAAATAAATCCTTTGGGAACGCAAACGAATAATCGCCGGGAAAATCCCGGCGTTTTTTTCATTCCTGGAGCAATGCTTCCGCGTTTCCTGCCAGAATCCGCTGTTTTTCGGTATCCGTCAGCGGCAGCGACAAAAAGCGGCGCACCTCGGCTGCCTGGTCGCCCCAGGGACTGTCCGTGCCGAAGAGCACATGGTCGCTGCCAAAGGCGCGGATGATCTCCACGAACTTTTCTTCCGTGAGCAGCGCCAGCTCCTCCGGCGTTTTGTAATAGCCGTCACCGCCCGCGGTCATGCTGCCCAATGAAAAAGACGTATCAATGTACGCGCCTGTGCCGGGCAGCAGATCCAGCGCTTCATCCCAGCAGCGCCAGCCGCCCATATGGGCCAGCACCAGCGTAACGGGACCTACGGATTTCATTGCGTTCAGCACCATGCGGGGCGACGCGTGCACAACGCCGGGAAAACCCACATCCAGCCCGGCGTGGATCAGCACAATAAGCCCCAGGCGCCCCGCCGTTTCCAAAATGCGCAGGTACCGGGGATCATCAAAGTTCACGCCCTGGTATATCGGATGCAGCTTGATGCCCCGGATACCGGCGGCAGCGATGCGCCGCAGCTCTTCCGCATGGTTTTCATAATCCGGATGCATGCAGCCAAAGGAATACACGCCGGTTATCCCCGCCTGGTTATTCAGCCGGATGGAGGCATCGTTCACATGCTCTACCTGCCGGGCGCTGGTGGCCACAGGCAGCACAAGGGAGGCCGCGATCCCCGCGGCCGCCATGCTTTTTTGAAGTCCCGTCACCGTACCGTCAGAAAATGGCCGGGTATGGGAAGCCGCCTGCAGCTTACCAACAGCTGCGGCGGCAATTTTATCGGGGAACGTGTGGGTATGAAAATCAAATATCCGCATTATTTTTCATCTGCCAGGGCTTCGCGCTGGCGCACGGTAACCACCTTGTCATAGCAGGAGAAGGCTTCTTCCACCCTGGCCTTGTCAGGCGCTTTGGTGAGGATGCTCACCAAAGGCACCAGCACCAGGCTGGCCAGCATGCAGAACGCGCCGGCGTTGATGGGAGACTGGAGCAGCCCCAGCTTTACGCTGATCACGCCCAGGTTGGACAGCATATCAACAGTCATGAAGATGCTGGAAAAAAGGATGGACGCCCAGCAGGAGATCTTGGTGGTGCGCTTCCAATACAGGC
>JAFUGB010000184.1 GCA_017469605.1 Clostridia bacterium | reverse complement strand
TATCGCGCAGAAGGCGCCTCTTTCTATTGCCATGGGCGTTGTTTCCATGGCGCTGGCCATGCTGCTGGGTATCCCGCTGGGCGCCGCCATGGCGCGCTCCAAATCCGGCTTCTGGGATAAATTCGGCACGGCTTTCATCGTATTTATCAACGCTGTTCCGGCTGCTGTATATTATATATACCTGCAGTCCTACGGCACTTCATTGCTCAAGATCAGCATGCTGTTCAGCCGGGACGACTGGCGCACCTGGATCCTGCCGGTATTCAGCATGTCGCTTGGCAATATCGCTTATTATGCCATGTGGCTGCGCCGCTACATGGTGGACGAAATGAATAAGGATTATGTAAAGCTGGCCAAGGCCAAGGGCCTTTCAAACGCGAAAATCACCATGGGGCATGTGTTTCGAAATGCTTTTGTTCCCATGATCCAATATATTCCCACGTCCCTGATGTATACGGTGTGCGGCTCCATTTATATAGAGTCGCTGTATTCCGTGCCGGGCATGGGCGGCCTGCTGGTGGATGTGATCACACGCCAGGATAATCCTATGGTTCAGGCCATTGTTATGATATACAGCAGCGTGGGCATCATCGGCCTTCTAATCGGTGATCTGCTGATGGCGGTTATCGACCCGCGCATCACCCTGGGCAAAAAGGAGGATGTGCGCTGATGGGCATGCTGAGAAAAATAAAAACCGAACCGCTGGAGAAAAAAATGCAGGCTGAGCTGCAGGCGCGGGAGGAAGCGGCGGCGCGTGATCCCTTTGGCTTTGCCTCTTATGACCATGACGAGGCCGAGCGCAGCGGCTATTCCAATTATTCCTATTGGGGAAGCACGGTGCGGGTGTTTATGAAAAACCGCATAGCGGTATTCCTGCTGATGGTGCTGATTGTTCTGGTGGCTTTTACGCTGATACAGCCCATACTGCCCCACCAATACCCGGCGGGGCAAATCATCAATCATCCCACTACCGGTGTGCAGATGAGCAATGTTTCTCCGTCCGTCACTACGGTCCGTGCCATCGCGGAAGCGGGAACGGAGCTCATCGTCATGCCCTGGGAGGATGAAACATGGGTGGCTGTAAGCAATGTGCTGGAAACAATTAAAGCCCGCACTGAATTTACACTGTTGGAGTACGGTGAAAGCTACTGTAAGGTATCCTTTAACGGAAGGACCGGCTATGTAAAAAATGATTTTTCCACCAAGCTGAAGCTGCCGGATGATCCGCTGAATACGCCCTATACCGCACGGTCCAATTTTGCCATCAAGCTTTATTCCGCGCCAGACGATTATACCAACAATGGCGATCCGCTGTTTGCCGGCAAGGAGAATCTCAAAATTGAAGGCAACACGGCGACGGTTATTTCCTCCTGTGCGCTTTGCGTTTTGCCCAGCAGCGCGCCATTTCTCTTCGGCACCAATAATTTGGGCCAGGACCTCTGGGCTTTGGTATGGCGCGGAACACGCACATCGCTGTTTATTGGCTTTACCGTTGCCGTGATCGAAGCGCTGATCGGCATTGTTGTGGGTGTGCTCTGGGGGTATGTACGCAGCCTTGACCGCGCTTTGACAGCGGTTTATAATGTGGTGGATAATGTGCCCACCACCATCGTTCTCATTTTGATTGCCTATGTGATGCGTCCCGGCATTCGAACGCTGATTTTTGCCATGTGCCTGACCGGCTGGGTTGGTATGGCCAGGTTTATCCGCAACCAAATTATTATCATCCGTGACCGGGAATACAACCTTGCCTCCCGAAGCCTTGGTACAAAAACCACCAGAATCGTTATGCGAAACCTGCTGCCTTATCTTGTATCTGTCATTACCATGCGCATGGCACTGGCCATTCCAGGCGCCATCGGCAGCGAGGTATTCATTACGTACATTGGGTTGGGATTGCCGGTCAGCATTCCGTCCCTGGGAAACCTGATCAATGCCGGCAGGAAGCTGATTTCCACGTCACAAAGCTACCAGCTGGTATTTCCCACCGTCGTGCTCAGTATTATTACCATATCTTTTTATATGATTGGCAATGCTTTTGCGGATGCCGCCGATCCTAAAAATCATGTGTAAGGGAGAAAATCATGCATCATGACCTGCCCCGCTCCCGCTGCTGGCTGGAAGTGGATACCCATGCAATTTTGAATAATCTAAAAATCATCCGCGGTTTGATGAAGGCGGAGACGCAGCTGATTGCCGTATTAAAGGCCGATGCCTATGGCCTGGGCATTGTTCCTGTGGGCCAGCTGCTGTGGGAGCATGGAGTTCGCCGCTTTTCTGTGGCTTGCCTGGAAGAAGCCTTTGAGCTTCGGGCGGCATTGCCGGAAGCCTGGATCCTTTGCATGGGTGAGACGCTGGACGGCGCGTTGGAGGAGGCGGTGCGGGAGCATATTCGTTTAACGGCGGGCGCCTATGAAAGCGCGTGCCGGATCGCGCATGCCGCCGAAAAGGCAAAGCAGAAAGCGTTTGTCCATTGCAAGGTGGATACCGGCCTGCACAGGATCGGTTTACGGCCTGAGAACGCTGCTGATGTAATCCTCCGCTGCGGAGCGCTTCCTGAAATTCAGATCGAAGGTGTTTATACGCATCTGGCGCTGCATACAAAAGCGTCCGATGTTGCGCAGCAGAAGGCACTGAGGAATGTATTGGAAACCCTGGCCGCCGCTGGTTTTGTGCCGGATATGGTACATGTATTGGAGTCCATTGGGCTCGTACGCTATCCGGAGTGGCAATATCAGGCTGTCCGCGTGGGCGCGCTGCTGTATGGAAATCCGCCCCGCGATTTTGAAAAGGCTGATCAAGTACAGCCCGCGGCGCGCTTTATAACAAGGGTCGTGCGCGTGGATCGGGTTCAGGCGGGGGAATGCGTGGGATATGATGACCATCATCCGCTGGAAAAGGATGCCTTGGTGGCTACCCTGGCCGTGGGTTACGCGGATGGATATCCTCGGGCGATGAGCTATTGCGGCAGTGTGGAAATTCACGGAAAGCGCGCAAAAAATATCGGCCTTATCTGCATGGATCAGATGATGGTCGATGTGACGGACATTGAGGATGTGCGGCCTGGAGATCAGGCTGTATTGCTTGGCGGGGGGATCACATTGCGCGAATACGCCGATGTGGGGCACATGAACCGGAATGAGGTGACAGCCATCATCGGAAAGCGTGTGCCGCGCGTTTATCTATAAACCTGATGGGATCAGGGGTTTTGCGTCCTGCAGGATTTTCAGCGCGTCATCATAGCAAAGCGGGTTGCTGGCAAGGACACAGGCCGATTTCCCAAAATCGATGTTTTGCTCATAAGGCATTTCAAATTTCCCGCCGGCTTCGGTGACCAAAAGCGCGCCGGCCGCATAATCCCAGGGAGAAAGCCTGAGCTCAAAATATATATCGGCCCGTCCGCAGGCAATGTCGCAGCAATCCAGCGCTGCGGAACCCACCCGACGGATGTCGCCGCCCTTCGTGAGGAAGCGCTCAAAGCAGTAAGCGGTGGCATGGGCCAACTCCGCATAATAGGGAGATGTGCCAAGCGCGGTCAATGCCTTGGGGAAGGGCTGATCGCTCACGTGAATGGGGCGCCCATTGAGAAAAGCGCCATGGCCTCGTACAGCGGTAAACAGCTCATCCAGGTAGGGCTGATAAATGATGGAGAGTACGGGGATTCTGTTCCGAAGCAGCGCCACGGAAACGCAGGACGCGTGACGCCCCATGATAAAATTCGTGGTGCCGTCAATGGGATCTACCATCCAGGTATAGGCATCGGTCAACGCTTCGTTTTCCTGCTCTTCGGCAAAGAAGCACGAACCGGGAACAATTGGCGGAAGCTCTGATTTTAAATATTCTTCAACGGCAATATCGGTTTCGGTCACATAATTGCAGTGTCCGTTTTTTTCATGAATCGATGCTTTGCTGACATGGGCGACGCGTGCGCCGGCTTCGCGAATGTGTGCTGACGCGCGTTCAAGAACGTTATACGGATCAATCATGCTGTTTCCCTCAATCATACGAAAAAAGCACCCGATATCCGGATGCTTTTTTCCTGTTATTCCTTGATGCTGCCATCGGCATTGAACAGGGGCAGCTTTTCCAGATAGATGATATCGTCACGCTTCTGGGCGTCGCCTTCGGCCAGGATGGCCATCTTGCCCACCACGATACCGCCGGCCTGCTCAACAAGCTTCTGCACAGCGATCAGCGATCCGCCGGTGGAGATCACGTCGTCCACGATCAGCACGCGCTTGCCCTTCATATAAGCGGCGTCCTCGCCGTCGATGCAAAGCATTTGGCGATTGGCGGTCGTGATGCTGGTCACGTCGGTGCTGAATACGTCGCGCATATATAGTTTAGCGGCCTTGCGGGCAATCAGATAGCGGTTTTCACCATGCTGACGGGCCATTTCATATACCAGGGGAATTCCCTTGGATTCGGCGGTGATCAGGATATCGTGCTCAGGCGCAAGCTTCAGCAGCTCGCGGGCGGAAGCCACGGTCAGTTCCACATCACCGAAAATGACAAACGCGCCAATGTACAGATCGTCGTTTACGCGGCAGAGGGGCAGGTCGCGGGTCACGCCTGCAATGGTCATTGTATAATGCATATGAATGCCTCCTGACAACAAATTGGGACAAAAACGCAGAAAATATTATAACAATGCAAAGGACGCCTGTCAAGCTTGCCTGCAAATGATTCTTTAATTCAGCGTGGTTTTTTGCAGCTGATCTCGAAACAGCCCTCGCGCGGAGGCGCGCACCAGATCCAGCGCTTCCGCCTGTTCAGGATCCTCCCGAAGCCATTTGAGGCACTGCTGTGTTTCGGCCAGCATGCGTCCATCGGCGGATAAGAGCGCGAAGGCGCCCTGCCCGTGCTGGGCAGTGCCGAGAAATTCGCCAGGTCCCCGAAGCTCCAGATCCTTTCTGGCAATTTCAAATCCGTCGTTGGTGGAGCACAGCGCTTTCAGACGCTCGTTGGGCTCGGCCATCAGGAAGCACCAGCTCTCCTGCGCGCCGCGGCCAACCCGCCCCCGAAGCTGATGCAGCTGCGACAGGCCAAAATGGTCGGCGTCTTCAATGACCATGACCGTGGCCTTGGGCACATTGACGCCCACTTCAATCACCGTCGTTGCCACCAGCACATCAATGCTTCCATTAGAAAACGCTTGAAGCGTCCGTTCCTTCTCATCCGCGGACTGGTTTCCGTATGTAAGGCCCAGCCGCAGGGAAGACAGCGCGCCGTTGCATAATTCTGCGTAAAGTGCCTGGGCGCTCTTGGCGTCTACAGCTTCGCTTTCTTCCACCAGCGGGCACACGATATAGGTTTGCCAGCCTTCGGCAGCCTGTTTTTTTATAAAGGCGTATAAACCGTCCCGCTTGCTTTCGGGAACGATATGTGTTTTAACCGGCGTACGCCCGGGCGGCAATTCATCCACAGCTGATATATCCAGGTCGCCGTACAGGACCAGCGCCAGCGAACGCGGGATCGGCGTAGCCGACATCACCAAAACGTGCGGTTCAATGCCCTGAATTGCCTTTTGGGAAAGCCTCTGCCGCTGGTGAACGCCAAAGCGATGCTGTTCATCGGTGATTACCAGCGAAAGGCCGTGGTATTCCACTCCCTCCGACAGCAGGGCGTGGGTGCCGATTACCACCTGCCATTGTCCCTCGCTGATGGCCGCCAGCGCTTCCCGCCGTTCTTTTGCTTTCATGCCGCCAAGCAGCAGCCCGCAGCGTATGCCCAGCGGCTCCAGCATTTTTTTGGCGCTTTCCAGGTGCTGCCTGGCCAGGATTTCAGTGGGCGCCATCAATGCGCTTTGGTATCCCGCTTTGGCGCAGCCATACATGGCGGCAAAGGCAATGGCGGTTTTGCCGCAGCCCACGTCGCCCTGCACCATGCGGCTCATGGGGATATCGCGTTCCATGTCCTTGCGGATTTCCTCAAATACGCGCGTCTGTGCGCCGGTGGGCGCAAAGGAGAGCGACTTCCAGAACGCGTCGCCTGTTGCTTTGTCAATCATAATGGGATTTGCTTGGCCATGGCCGCTGCGCAGCAGGGAAAGCGCGGCCTGGTAGAGCAGCAGCTGCTCAAAAGCCATTCTGTACTGGGCGATGCGCAGCGTTTCCCGGCTTTCGGGCATATGGATTTGGCGCAAGCAAAAATTGCGTTCGCAAAGCCCGTAACGCATCCGCAGGGAGAGGGGAAGGGTTTCCGGGCAGCATTCGTCCAGCATCAGCAGCGCCTTTTCGATCCATTGCCGAAAGACAGAAGCTGGAATGCCGGCAGTTAATTTATATTCCGCTACAAGCTTTTGCTCTGTTTCGCGCCTTGGGCTGCTCAGTCGAAGCCGGCCTTGTTTATCCCTGTCGGGCGTACCTGAGAGCATCACCTCATCCCCGGCATGCAATTGTTTTGCGATCCAGGGCTGATTAAACCATGTCAGGGGAATGGCGCCCGTATCATCCTTTAAGGACGCTGTCGTGCGGTTTAACCCCTTATAATAAGCGGATTTGGGATCGTCCTTTAGCTTTCCGCGAATACAGCAGAATTCACCTGGCCTGACCTGGTCAATGGGCGTGATCACCGTGGTATCACGATAGCCGGAGGGCAGCACCGTTAAAAGGTCATAAATCGTTTCTATGCCCGATTTTTTTAACAGCGCGAGGCGGGATGGGCCGATACCGCGCAGCTCCTTTAGTTCCATGCACAGCTCCTTGACGCTATAAAAATAAGGCTATCCGCAGATAGCCTGTATATTGCCTGCCTCACTCAACGGAAAGAAGGTAGTTATACAGCGGCTGACCGCCGTACATCACTTCAATATCGCAATCTGGATACATATCCTGCAGTTCGGCAGCCAGCGCTTCAGCATCCGCCTGCTTGGTATCCACGCCATAGTATACCGTGATGAGACTGTCATCCTCGCATACGATGGACTTGATCAGCTGCATCGCCACTTCATGAATGTCATTGCTGCGCACGGATACAGCGCCGTTGTGCAGGCCAATGATATCACCCTCGGTAATATGCATGTCCTCGAACTCACTGTCACGCACGGCGTACGTGATCATTCCAGTGCGTACGCGCTGGGCCGCCGCGTTCATCAGTTCGGCGTTTTCCTCGGCGGAAACATCGGGCTGGAAGGCGATCACGGCGGCAATGCCCATGGCCACATTCTTGGTGGGGATCACGATCACGTTTTTTTCACTGAGCTCAGCGGCCTGCTGCGCCGCCAGAACAACATTGCCATTGTTGGGCAGGATGAAGATGGTATTGGCGTTGATATTGGCAATGGCGTTTTCCAAATCCTCGATGGCAGGATTCATGGTTTGGCCGCCTTCCACAATGGCGTCCACGCCCAGGTCCTTGAGGATGCTGGTGAAGCCTTCACCCTGGGCCACAGAAACCATGCCATAATCCTTGGGCGGCTCGGCCTGGGCCAGTTGGGCTTCCTTCCGGCGGCGGGTCTCCAGCATGTTTTCAATATTTACTTCCAGAAGCTCGCCCAGGTTCTGCCCATACTGCAGGGCGCGGCCCGGATCGCTGGTATGCACATGCACCTGAATACCGGACAAGTCGCCCGTCACGTTTACGCAATCGCCTACGCGCGATAGATGGCGCTTCAGAGAAGCCAGCTCGGTGATCTTGGCATCCGCACGCAGGTTTTGTATATTGTATTGGGTGTGGTAGATATTTTTGATCTCTTCAATGACGTCATGGTCATCCACAAATTCGGCAGGTTTTTCGGCTTCGGTGTATTCAGGGGCAACTTCAATGTGCTCTCCGCCCAGCGCGGCGGCATAACCCTGATAAATGTACATGAGTCCCTGACCGCCGGCGTCCACCACGCCGGCCTGTTTCAGCACGGGTAGCATTTCGGGCGTGCGGGCCAGGATGTTCTCACCACTGGTCAGGATAACGCGCATCAGAGCGTCATAATCGTCAGGAGCTGATTCAGCCTGTTTGAGGGCTTCTTCGGCAATCACCCGGGCAACCGTCAGAATGGTGCCTTCTTTGGGCTTCATGACGGCCTTATAGGCCATATCGGAACCGGCCTTCAGTGCCTGAGCAAACTGTAGGGGATTGATCTTCTCCAAACCTTCCACCGAGCGGGCAAAACCGCGCAGCAGCTGGGAGGTGATCACGCCGCTGTTGCCCCGGGCGCCGCGAAGCGCGCCTTTGGCAATGGCGCTGGCTGTTTCACCGGCCGTGGCAAAATCCTTGCTGTTTACCTCACGGGTCGCGCTGGCCACCGTCAGAGACATATTGGTGCCTGTATCGCCGTCAGGCACGGGAAACACATTCAGGGCGTCCACCGCATCCCTGTTCTTTTCCAGATTGGCCGCGCCGGAAACGATCATATCTCTCAGCAGCAGGCTGTCTATCAATTGAACTTCAATCAAAGCTGTAACCTCCGAATTCACCGCCGCGGGGGCGGGCATGCGTGCATCCGCGCAGGCAGAAGCAGGGTATCCTTATTGTACGCGGATACCCTCCACAGAAATGTTTACCTTGCGCACCTTTACACCGGTCATGCTTTCCAGCTTATAGCGGACGACCTCAACGATCGCGTTGCATGCAACCGATACAGAAATGCCATATTCAACAACGATATACAGATCCACATCCAGCATGTCGTCCACCATGCGCAGCTGGACGCCCTTGCTCAGGTTTTCGCGTCCCAGCCACTCCACAATGCCATCCTTGGCGCGTTTGGAGCTCATGGCAACGATGCCGTAGCATTCCAGCACGGCATAGCCTACGACCTTCAGCATGACATCCTCGGAAATGTAGATAGTACCAATATCGTTTTTAATCTTACATTCCATTGCTTTGAACCTCCTGAATGTTGGTTCTGACCCAAGGGTCAAATCATATTATACAGGATTTTGCGTGTTTGCGCAAGCCCGTGGGCAAATTGCTTACCAATATCCGTTTTCTGTATTGAGTGTGTCTATTTCGGACATGCGAAGCGACGGGGGATTGCAGTGCTTGCAGGGGGTAAGGTAGGTATATTGCGGATCGTCCAATTCCCGGTAGGTCACGCTTCCCTGTAGGGGAAGATAGCGGTCTTTGATGCTGGCGCAGTTCTGGTCGGCATGGTAATACTGCCCGCCGTTGGGATTGAAATAAAGCACAGTTTCCGGAGAGACCGGGTATTCCATGAAGGGCTGGGGACGATTGGCGTCGTCCCAGATCAACAGCTTGGTTTTGGTAGGAACGTTATCCCAGATCCATTTCATATTGACGCCGTCTTCATTGGCTTTGCGCTGCACGCGGATGCATCCATGGCTCGCTTTTTCGCCCAGGTACTTTTCGCAGGTGGAAAAATCCTTCAAATCGTATTTTTCGTTATAGATATAGGGCACCTGATGCAGGATATCGCCATTGTTAAAGCGCATGCCATAGCCGCATACCAGGTTTCCGCTGTTGAAATCGCCCACCTTGCTGCTCAAGTAGAATTCACCGGCCGGAGTTTCGTTCCAGGGCTGCTTGGCGGAGGCATAGCCAGTGGATACAAGCAGTGTGGACAGCAGTCCGTTTTCGGTCACGATATACAGCTCCTGGGTCATTTTATCAATCAGGATCCCGTACTCGGTACGAGGCGTGAAGGTTCCAAGACGTGCGGTTTCCACATAGCCGGATATCAACGCGCCCGTATCACCGTAACCGCCGCCCTTGCCGGCGGTGCGGTAGGCTTCGCCATAGCTGGAATTATACAGTTCTACCTTCGTCCAACCGTTTTCCAACGTTTCCAGCACGTTTACGCCCTGGGTTTCGCAGGTGACAAGGCCAATGATTTCTCCTTTGGAATCGGGCGTGCCTCGCAGCTTGTAGGTTTGCCGCTCCGCCTGCTTTCCGGTCCCCTTGACCACCGTCATGGGAGCGGTCATGACCTGCCAGATAGCCTGCCAATCATAGTTACCAACCTCCATGCTCCAGAAATCGCCGGCTACCGTTTCATCAGAAGCAGCGGAAGGGCGCACAGTGGGCTGTGGCTTAGGCGTGGCCGGAGCCTCCAGGGATACAGTCAACTGGTAGGAATTGCCCGTGATATTATTTTCGTCGGTTACAGTCAAAGAAAGGGTATAATCGCCGCTGGCGCTGATTTGCACATCCTCGCAGCGCGCGGAATTGCTGCCCTCTGCGATTGAAGTGGACAGAATGGGCTTCGCGCCGTCTTCCGGAGAAATCAGCAGTGCGTTCAGCGTTCCGGCCTTGCTGGATGTGATATTGAGAAGCAACGTGAGCTTGTTTTGATCCCGGTAGGTGCTGCAGGAAGCCGAAAGCACCTGCGGTGCAGGCAAGCCAACGGTCAAATTTGAAACAGCGGACAGCGCGCCGGCCTGTGCCCTTAGCTGATACTCACCGGCTGGCAGCGCGGAGCCGGCGGTCATTCCGTTGAACGTAACAGTCATGCTGCCTTGGGAAACGCTGATGTGGTCACGCAGTGTGTGAAGCTGTTGTGCGCCTTCCGAAGAGCACACCGAAAGTGTCAGGTCGGAATCGAAAGGGATGCTCAGGACGATACGTTCCGATTTGCCCGGGTAAATAATATCGGGAACGTGGGTAAACGCCAGATCGTCAGCGCGGGCGGCTGAAAACAGACATGATACAAATAGAATAATCAAAAAAGCACGTAAACGCATGCTGAAAGCTCTCCTTGAAAATTCAATAATTTCCCTTTAATATCATACCAAAATGTTGTGGCCCAGTGCAATATGTTCATGCATGATCTTGTAAAAAGATTGTAAACATTTGAAAATTCGTATATAATGAATCAGGCGATAAAACGCAAAGCACTGGAAAGGAGAAACACGCTGGATCGGGTTTTGGAAGCGTTGCGATCCATTCGCGCGCCTTTGGCTATAGATGAATATGATCTGCATCAGCTGGCACGGCAGTCGCTGGCGCAGCATGCCATATCCTGCGTACATGAAGCTGTGCTGGCGCCACGGTGCCGGATCGATATCCTGTGCGGGCAGATCGGGATAGAAATCAAACGCGGTAAACCCACCCGCTCGGCCTTGCTGAAGCAGATCCTTCGATATGCGCAGACCGGAAAGATAGACGCTATCGTCGTTTTAAGCGAACAAAGCGTAGATTTGCCCGAAACCATGGAGGGTATACCGGTGATCATGGTCGGCCTGTTCAAGCTATGGGGAATTTCCAACGCCGGCGGCGGATATACAGGGGCGGGCGATACGGTGATCAGCAAGGCCGACGAGGCCATGCGCCTGGCCCGGGCGGCCTTGGAGCTTCCACAGCCGGCCGCTGTACAGGAAGAAGCGTACGACGAGGATGAAATCCCGCCCTATTTACAGGATACGGCCCAGGCATCGCATTATTACGGCACGCTCTCCTATAATAATCGCCGCCGCTGCTGGACGGTGCGCGGCGATCCCAGCGTGATAGAGCTTTGCAAAAGGCTGTTTCCCGGTTCGGATCATGGGAAGCGCGGCGAGGTACGCTTTACCGATCATCGGCGCATTCTGGGGGAACTCAATTGGCTGATGCTGCGATACCCTCTGGAGGTTGCTGAGCGTGACCGTGAACGCTGGCAGAAGGCCATCACCGGCGCAAGAGCTTACGCCGCGTCCCGCGAGCGCGTGCTTAGCGGATTGCAGGAGCGGGACGCCCCTGAGGGCATGTTTCTGGGCACGCTGCGCCCCTTCCAGAAAAAAGGGCTGGCCTGGCTCTGCGCCACCCCAAGAGGTTTGCTTGCGGATGAAATGGGTCTTGGCAAAACGCTGCAGGCGCTGTGTGCGCTTTGCACGCTTAGACTGTTTCCGGCCATGATCGTGGTCCCGCCGCACTTGGTGCGCAACTGGAAGGGCGAAATAGCCCGATTTATCCGCCTCAACGGGCAAATTCCCCGGGTGCATGAAATCAAAGGCTTAAAACCCTACGCGCTGCCCGAAGCCGATATTTACATCATGCACTATCTTCTCTTGCGGGGATGGAAGGAGATATTGCCTGAGCTGCGCTTCCGGGCCGTCGTGTTTGACGAGGCCCAGGAGCTTCGCCGGGCAGGCACCGAAAAGTACAGCGCCGCAAGCCTGCTGGCTGAAAGCTGTGATCGCGTAATTGGACTTTCGGGCACGCCAATCTATAATCAGGGCGGAGAAATATGGAATGTGGTCAATATTTTGGACTATCATTTCCTGGGCGATTGGGAATCCTTCACCCGCGAATGGTGTTATGGATACGGCAACAACATTGTGATCAAACCGGACCTGCTGGGAGAGCATCTGCGTCGGGAAGGGCTGATGCTGCGCCGCACCAAGGCGGAGGTTTTGCCGGAACTGCCCGAAAAGCGCAGATTGGTGCAGGAAATCGACGCGGACGACAGCGTATATCTCCGATTGATGCAGCCGGTTTTGGAAAAGCTGGATTACCAGTATGAAGAGGCAGCGTTTATCCTCGGTGCGGGCAGACGAACCACATTTTTCCGGATTATCCTGGCAGAGCTTCGCCCGGCACTCCTGACAGATCGG
>JAFUGB010000183.1 GCA_017469605.1 Clostridia bacterium | reverse complement strand
TTATTCAGCGCTCCTGCTTGTTGTAGACGTCAGCGTGGACAGGGCGCAGGAGATCCTGAATACGACCCAGATGGATATTTCAGTCGAGGATATTATCCCTGGAACAAGGGATATTGCCGCGCGGGATATTGACTTTTCTTATGAAAAGCGCAGGGTCATTGATGGCGTGACCTTGAGCATCCCGGAAAAAACGACCACTGCCATTGTGGGACCCTCCGGAGGGGGAAAGACCACGCTGGTCAATTTGCTTGCGCGGTTCTGGGATGTGGATAGCGGCACTGTTTCCCTTGGCGGCCGCAGCGTGAAGCAGTACAGCATGGATTCCCTGATGTCCAATTTCAGCTTTGTATTCCAGAACGTTTATCTGTTCCATGATACGATTGCAAACAATATCCGTTTCGGGCAGCCGGAGGCAAGCATGGAGGATGTGATCGCCGCCGCGAAAAAGGCCTGCTGTCATGCATTTATCTCACAGCTTCCCAATGGATACGATACAGTGGTCGGTGAAGGCGGCGCCTCCCTGTCCGGCGGAGAAAAGCAGCGGATTTCCATTGCCCGCGCCATGATGAAGGATGCGCCTGTGATCTTTTTGGATGAGGCCACGGCCAATGTGGACCCGGAAAATGAAAATGAACTGATGCGCGCCATCCAGGCCCTTACCGCGGAAAAGACCGTTGTTATGATCGCCCACAGGCTGAAAACCGTGGAACACGCCGATCAAATCCTTGTGGTGGACCACGGCAGGATCGTCCAGCATGGTTCTCATCGGGAGCTCCTCCAGCAGGACGGCATTTACAAGGACTTTATCGGGCAGCGCCGCGAGGCCGCGAGCTGGAAGGTGAAGTGAACCCGGCGTCCCTGACTTCGCAAAGTCGAACAAATGATGATTTAAGGAGAAACTGCAATGAAAATTGAAAACAAGCTCAAAGGCCGCGACCTGATCAATATAGGGATCTACGGCGCAATCTACTTCGTTATCCTGTTCGCTGTGGCAATGCTGGGCATGATCCCCGTTTTTTTGCCGCTTCTTTCCGTGCTCGTGCCGGTTTTGGGCGGTATCCCGTTTATGCTGTTTTTAACAAAGGTAAAGAAGCCCGGAATGATTCTGATCATGGCGATGATTATGGGGATCCTGATGATGCTCACCGGCATGGGACCGTGGCCGCTTCTTACCTGCGCCATTGCGGGAATCCTTGCTGAACTGTGCTTCAGAAGCGGAGAATACAAAAGCGCAAAAAAGGCCGTCCTCACCTATGGCCTGTTCAGCATGTGGATCTTTGGAAACTACCTGCCCTTGTTTACGGACTATGAGGGGTATTTTGCCCAAAGGGCTGACTATGGGCAGGCATACATTGACGCCGTGCAAAAGCTGATGCCTCTTTGGATGGCTCCGGTACTTCTCATTGCTTGCTTTGTCTGCGGCCTTTTGGGCGGGCTCCTTGGCAGAGCGCTGCTCAAAAAGCATTTTGAGAAAGCCGGTTTGGCCTGATGGCATATTCAACTGAAAAATCACAGGAAAAAAGAAGGGGGTTCCTGGACCCGCGCACCAAGCTTGCCCTGGTCCTTATCCTGGCGCTGTTCGTCATGGGCGGGCTTGGCGGCGATGCCTTGAAGCATGTAAAAACAGCCCTTTCGGCGCTTCCGTTTCTGCTGCTGCTCATGGAGCGGCAGTGGAAGCGGTTTGCGCGGGGGATCGCAATGCTTGCGGTTGGCTATGTCCTGCTGTTTGCCATGCCGTATCTGCCCGGCGCGCTTTCCTTTATCGCCCTGATGTGCGGCGGCATTTTAACCCGTTTTGTCGTTACGATTGTAATGGGTGAGTACCTGGTCGGCACAACATCGGTCAGCGAGTTCATCTCCGCGATGGAGAGACTTTATATACCGCGGGCGGTGACGATTCCCATGTCTGTGATGTTCAGGCTTTTTCCCACCATCGGCGCAGAATGGAAATCCATCCTGCGCGCAATGGGAATGCGGGGAATCCATCTTGGCGGTACGAAGGCCGGACAGGTATTGGAATACCAGATGGTACCCATGATCACATCCAGCGTGCGCATTGGAGAAGAGCTTTCGGCATCTGCGTTAACACGCGGCTTAGGAGCGCCGGTGAAACGGACCAATATCTGCCGCATCGGATTCAGGGCACAGGACTTTCTGCTGCTGATTCTTTGCGCTGCTGTGATCGCGATATGGATTCTTGAACTTTGCGGGGTGGCACCATGGTAGAACTGAAAAACGTCAGTTTTCGGTATGGAACGGAGAATGCACAAGCGGATAACGAAAACTGCCTGCAAGGTGTAAATTTATCCATCAGAACAGGCGAATTTGTTTTACTTACTGGCCCTTCAGGCTGTGGAAAAACAACGATTCTGCGGCTGATAAACGGCCTGATCCCACAGTTTTATCCCGGGGAAATCACCGGGGAGGTCCTGGTCGACGGCAAGGGGATGAAGGACCGTGAGCTTTATGATATCGCCCGTACGACAGGAACCGTATTCCAAAATCCCAGGACGCAATTCTATAATGTTGATACTACAGGCGAACTGGCATTTGGATGCGAAAATCAAGGGATCCCAGAAAAGGAAATTTATGCTCGAATTGACAGTACGGTCGCTTGCTTTCGCATGGACAGGCTCATGGACCGAAGCATTTTTCACCTTTCGGACGGAGAAAAGCAAAAGGTGGCCTGCGCTTCTGTGAATGTAGCCGACCCAAGTATCATTTTGCTGGACGAGCCCTCAGCAAATCTGGATTATGATTCGACTTTAATCCTGAGAGACATTATCCTGCAATGGAAGTCGGCGGGAAAGACGATTATTGCGGCGGAGCATCGAATCGCCTATCTTTGGGATATCATTGACCGTGCGGTGATTCTTCGTGACGGTCAAATCATCCGGGAATTATCCGGCGGGGAAAAGAACGGTTTCATGCCGGACGACCTCCGTTCTATGGGGCTGCGCGCAACGTCGATGGAAGCTCCGTCGGACATCAAAATGGACGCGCTCCTGGAAGGAGACACTCCGATCACGCTCCGGAATTTCCGCTTTTCATATCATGGCGAAAAGCAAAGCATTGTAAATTATCCGCTGCTGCAAATAGCAGAGGGGGAGATCACGGCTGTTGTCGGCCGCAACGGAGCGGGAAAAACCAGTTTGTTGAACTGCGTGTGCGGCTTGGAAAAACGCTGTAGCGGAACATTGGAATACCAAGGAAAGGTTTACGGCAGAAGATCGCGAAGAAAGCTTTGCTTTATGGTGATGCAGGATACAGGCAATCAGCTGTTTACTGAGAGCGTGCTGGAGGAGGTGCTGATCAGTCTTCCGAAGGGAACAGCTGGAGAAAAGGAAAAAGCGCTGAAAATCCTTCAAAGCCTGGATTTGGCTGCTTATGTGGATCGGCACCCCCAGAGCCTTTCCGGCGGACAAAAGCAGCGTCTTGCTATTGCCTGCGCGCTTGCCTCCGAGCGGAAGATCCTCCTTCTTGATGAGCCAACCAGCGGACTTGATTACGCACATATGCAGGAAACTGCAATGCTGCTGCGGCAGCTCCGGGACATGGGTACAACCATCCTGGTTGTGACGCACGATATGGAGCTGATCCATGCCTGCTGCATGCGGTTGATTCACTTAATCGAATGAACAGAGAATACGCTTTATGGATTAACAAGCCGTAACGCTTCACGTGATAAGCGGTACGACTTGTTTGCGTTTATAAAGGGGCATTGGACCATTTTTGTTCGGCTTTTTCAAGCACGTTTTTACATTCGTCAGCCAGACGGCCATGGAAAGCTGGAAGTATGTCGTATAAGCGTAAATAACGCGCTGCACCTTGAAAGTTCCGAGCGCGTGAAGTATAATGGCAAGCGCAGGCTTGCTGTGCCTGACCGGCCGGAAAGCAAACCGCATTGACTGGGATGGGCAGGATGAAGATAACAGATCTTGCAAAGAACACGTCAAACCCTTTATGCTTTTAAGGACAGGGCAGATAGGATGCGGGGGAAAGAAAGATGATAACAATACATGAATTCGGAAAAGAAAAT
>JAFUGB010000182.1 GCA_017469605.1 Clostridia bacterium | reverse complement strand
AGATTGGCACGGTGGTGCGCGGTGTGGTGCGACAGGATGGGAAGACGCTGCATGGGCTGGTAATGCGGGATGGACTGCGCGCTTCGCGCTATGTGGACGCGGCGGACATCGACATGCTGGGCCGCCTGTCGGTGCTTTGCACCCGGAAGCCCGGCCGGGTACCCAAGGAAGCGGCCTTCAGGCTGTTCCGCGTGACCGATGCCAACGGCGCGCGCATCGGCCTGGTGACCGATGTGCTGCTGGATGAAAGCACGCTGCGGGTGGCCGCGCTGGAGATTTCCTCCGGCCCGGTGGATGACCTCATCGCGGGCCGCTGGTATGCCACATCCTTCCATGTCCGTGCCATGGGCGGCACCGGCCAGGTGACCATTCCATGCAGGCAAAACTGAAAGGAGGACGCTTATGAAAATGACCAAGTATATGATGTCCGGAGCCCTGATGGGCTATGCCGTGGGATGCCGGATGGAAAAAGCGCGCAAGTATGCCATGCGCACCATGAAACGCGTAAAGCGGATGCTGAACCGGAAGCTGGGGCTGTAACATGTCCCGGCAATCAGCCCTGGGCCGCCTTTCGCCGCAGCGCGTCCGCCTGATCGCGGCGGGCCTGGCTGCGGCGCTTTTACTGATTCTTTTTCGGCGCTTGGTGGTACAGCTGCTGTTCCAGACTGCGCTGGCGGTGCTGCTGGCCTGGGCGGCCGCGCCGCTGTGCAGGCGGTTGGAGCGCCGCCTGCCCGCGGGCTTTGCGGCGCTGCTGGCGTTGCTGGCGCTGTTTGCCGCCGCCGCGGGGCTTTTTTGGCTGCTGGTGCCCCAGCTGATATCGCAACTGTCCCTTGCGGCCGGCGCCGTGCCCCAGCTGATCGATTTTATCCAGCAGCAGCTGGATCGCTTGGAGGAAACCCAGCTGTTTTCCCGGCTGCAAATCACCCTGGCAACCTCGGAGGAGCTGCTCCAGCGGGCCGGGGGCGAGGCACTTAACGCGGTCCCCAAGCTGATGCAGCGCATTGCGGGCGCGGCGGATAAGCTGACCCGGGCCTTTCTTTCTCCCGTGCTGGCCTTTTATTTCCTTCGTGACAGGGAAAGCTTTTGCTTTCAGGCATCGCTTGTAATTCCCCTCAAATACCGAAGGCGGCTGCTGGCGGCGCTCAAGGAAATGCGGCGGGAGATCGCGGCTTACTTCCGGGGCCAGCTGCTGGTCAGCCTGGCGGTGGCGCTGCTCACCGCCGTGGGACTGCTCATCGTGGGCGTGCCGGCTTGGCTGCTGCTGGGGGCGGTGATGGGCGTTTGCGATCTGATTCCCTATATGGGTCCCTATTTGGGCGCGCTGCCCATCCTGCTGTTTTCGCTGCCCCGGGGACTGTACACCGCGCTGTGGGCCATGGTGGCTGTGGCGGCGGTGCAGCAGATTGAGAGCGTTTTCCTGTCTCCCCGGCTCATGAGCGGCGCCACCGGGCTGCATCCGGCATATGTATTGCTGCTCCTGTCAGCAGGCGGCCTGGCCGCCGGACTTACAGGTATGCTGCTGTCTCTGCCGCTTTTTGTATGTGTTCGCGGAGCGGTACGCGCCCTGCAATGTGCCAAGCAGGAGGAAATGCCCTGAAAAGGGTACAAGGCAGGAAGGACTGCTGTAACCCCGCAGCGCAGCCTGTCACCGGTCCGGGCAATGTCATTCCATCCGGGAATTCACCTGTATCAAGCACGTAAAAAACTGGAAAGCATCGTGGCATAAGGCGTTTCAGCGATGGACTCATCTCTTTAAGAAATCTCTGATTTAATCCCACTACGCAACCAATATCAGTATGGTATAATAGCTTCAACAAACAAAAGAGGTGAACAGCAATGAAGCAAGAAACCTATACTGATATTGAGTATAATTTCTGAAAGAAGCCAAGCGGAAAGAGTTCCTTGAGATCATGGACGAGATCATCCCGTGGGATGAGTGGGTAGGGGTTATTGAACCTTATTATCCCAAGGGAAAACGCGGCCGTTCGCCCATAGGGATCGAGAAAATGCTGCGGATGTATCTGCTTCAGATATGGTTCAATCTTTTTAAGCTCTGCGTTCAGCTTTCGAATGATCTTATACGCATAGGAAGTTGAAACGCCGAGTTCTTCGGCAATATCGTCCACGCGCATAAAACCGTTGCTTGCCATAAAAAGTCCTCCTATTCTGTGAATTGTGAGGGCAGTTCTCATATAATCGAGAAAGGTTTACGCCTTGCCGTTCTCCCCCGCTGTTTCCTGACAGGCAATCCTATGCGGCGCTATGCCGTCCCCTTACGGGGAGCTCCCTCTTCCGAGATCGTGGCGGTTTATACCAGCTTGGACGATCATACAATTATGCAACTTTAGCATATGCGCTTAAGTTGTTGCCGCTATACGAAACTAATCTGTTTATACCAAGAGGGGTTTCGATAAAACATCAAATAAAATAAAACCGAATTGTTTAGCTTATTCTTGACATTCTTAAACGCATCTGCCATAATTATCGTAGGTACATATGCAGAAGGGTTTTCATATGGCGATTGGCGAAAGAATACGCTTTATCCGCAATCTGCGGGGTATGACGCAGAAATACCTTGGTACATTGATCGGCTTCCCGGAGAAGACCACCGATATCTGCATGGATCAATATGAGACCGGATCACGCACCCCAAAAGAAGATCTCACAAAAGCGCTGGCTGGAGCACTCGACGCCTCTTCGCTTGCTCTTTATGTTCCCGACGTTGACCGTTACTATGGGTTGACGCACACCCTGTTCGCTTTGGAAGATCGTTACGGTCTGACCATCGAGACCAGGGAAGGAGAAGTCCTTTTCCGTATTGATCCCCGGAAAGGGAAGGATGCTGCTCATATTTCTGAGTTGATCTATGCCTGGGCAGAAGTCGCAGAGAAGTACCATGCCGGGGAGATTAACAAGGACGACTATGATAAATGGCGCTATAGCTATCCTCAGTACGATGACACGCAAATTACGGCAAAGGTGCCGTCCCAGGAATTGAGCGACGCTATAATCAAGGAACTCAAGGACAAGAAAGAGGATTAAGAGAATGATTCAAAAGCTGACTTCACTTGACTCCTACACGGATTTCATTAATGATGTAAATAGTGACACCGCTTTTTCGGACCCGATGCTTTCGACGCAAGAAAATATAGCGGTCAATCTTTATAAGACCGTCGAAAAACCGAATCACCACGTACTTGGGGTATTCCATGACGGCGTGATGACTGGACTGTTTGTGTTTCTGATCACAGAGGATGAGCGGTATATTGAAATGCTCGTCGGACTCTCCCGCTTAACCGCAGCCTATGAAGAAATTGCCGAATACTTGCAGGCAAATTACCCGGGTTTCCAGGCTGATTTTGTATTCAACCCCGCCAACACCCTGCTTCGGGAATTGCTGAGCAGGAGAGGCGCATCATTTTACGAAGAGCAGCAAAAGATGGTTTTGTCCAATCCCTGCCCAATGGTTGACACGAATGGAATTGAACCTTTAACCGAGCGATACAAGAAGCAATATATTGCCATGCATGATACAGACTGCTACTGGACGGGCGATAAGGTTGCCCAAGCGCCTGAACGCTTTAGCGTCTTTTTGGCAGTCGATAATGGTCTCGTTGTTGGCTACCTGGATGTTACCAATTGCTTTGAAGAAAATGAGACCTTTGACTTGATGGTTAAGGAAGCCTATCGCCGTCGAGGCTGGGGGAGAAAGCTTTTGGTCAAAGCCATTGAATCAAATCTCCCGAAAGGAATGGCGTTGCTCGTTGACGTAGGTAATATCCCGGCAATCAAGCTTTATGAATCTGCGGGCTTCGTAAAGGTACAGGGAAAGAACAGCCTTGCTGCGACATGGAATATAAACTGAGGGCGGCCCCGTTCTATTTAGGGCAAACAAAAAGAGCTACCTGACTTTCAAAATCAGATAGCTCTTATTTTTCGTTATTCGATGGAGTTATTTCAGATGTTGCCAAAACGTTGCCAAACGCCGTTTGGGGATTTCAGAAACCCAGTATTTATGCGGGTTTCCGGCGTTTTTGCAATTATTCCCACTCAATCGTTGCCGGGGGCTTTCCGGTGATATCATACACCACCCGATTAACGCCCTGCACTTCGCCGGTGATCCGGTTGGAAATCCTGAAAAGCAGGGAATGAGGGAGAGGGGCATATTCGCAGGTCATGAAATCATTGGTGCGCACGGCGCGGACAGCCAGGGTATATTCATAGGTGCGGAAATCGCCCATGACGCCCACTGAGCGCACATTGGTGAGGACACAGAAATATTGGTCGGCACGGGCGCGGCTTCGGCCAATTTCCTGGCGCACGATGGCGTCGGCTTCCCTGAGGATATTCAGCTTTTCCCGGGTGACTTCACCGATTACGCGGATGGCCAGGCCGGGTCCGGGGAAGGGCTGGCGCTGCACAAGGGCGCTAGGCAATTTCAGCATGCGGCCCAATTTTCGGACCTCGTCCTTAAAAAGGCCGCGCAGCGGTTCCACCACGCCCTTGAAGCCCATATCCGCGGGCAGGCCGCCCACGTTGTGATGGCTTTTGATTACGGCGGATTTGTTTTTGCCTGATTCCACAATATCGGGATAAATGGTGCCCTGGGCCAAAAAGGCAGGCTGACCGCATTCCCGGGCGGCTTTTTCAAAGGCGCGCACAAATTCCCGGCCGATGATCTTGCGCTTCTGCTCGGGATCCGTAACGCCGGACAGGGCGGCCAGGAATTGCTGGCTGGCATCGATGATACGCAGGTCCAGGTCACGGCCTTCAAAGGCTTTGCGCACTTCCTCGGTTTCGTTTTTGCGCATGAAACCGTGGTCAATGTAGATGCAGGTCATCTGTCCCGGAATGGCACGGCTCAGCAGTGCTGCGCAAACCGAGCTGTCCACGCCGCCGGAAAGGCCCAGCAGCACGCGCTCCTTGCCCACCTGGGCGCGGACTTCCTCGGTAACCCGGTCCAGGTAATCCCGCATGTTGTAATCGCCTGCCGCGCCGCAGATATCGTACAGGAAGGTGCGCAGCATATCGCGGCCCTGCCGGGTGTTTTCCACCTCGGGGTGGAATTGTACGGCATACAGCTGTTTCGCGGGGTTTTCCATGGCAGCGGCGGGGCAAAGGGCTGTACGGGCGGTAACGATAAAGCCCTCCGGCGGACGGAAAACATAATCCGTATGGCTCATCAGCACACGCTGGCTGGGAGCGAGACCGCGGAACAGCGTGCTGCCGGGGTCTACCTGGCAGTCCATGGTGCCGTATTCGCTGCTTTCGCAGGGGCGGACCTCGCCGCCCAGGGCATGGCTCATAAACTGCATGCCGTAGCAAATGCCCAGCACCGGCACGCCCAGGGAAAATACGGCCATATCACAGGCCGGATGCCCAGAGGCGTTCACGCTGTCCGGCCCGCCGGTAAAGATGATGCCGATGGGCTGCTTATCGCGAATCCTTTCAATGGCCGCATCACAGGGCCAGATTTCAGAATAAACGCCCAACTCGCGTACCCGGCGGGCAATGAGCTCCTTATACTGTCCGCCAAAATCCAGAATGATCACTGTCTGCCGCATTCTGTATAACCTCTCAAGCAGTGGATTGGAAACAAAAAGAAAACAGCCCGCGTGCTTGATCCCTTGGGGTTGCGCCGCTGTTCCCCCTTTGCAAATCGGAATACAATATGATATTATAGGAAAGTCGCCGCGGCTTGTCAATAAAGGTTTTGCGCGTTTGTTACGCCGCGGGACAGACAGATGAAAGGAGCGCGTCCATGAACAGCGGAACAGAACTGTTTGGAACGATGGTTTTTTCGGATGCCGTAATGAAGCAGCGCCTGCCCGAGGAGGTTTACCAAAAGCTGAAGCGCACCATGCGGGGCGGCCATAAGCTGGATCCCCAGGTGGCGGGCGTGGTGGCCGAGGCAATGAAGGAATGGGCCCTTGAAAAAGGCGCTACTCACTATACCCATTGGTTCCAGCCCATGACCGGCATTACGGCGGAAAAGCATGAGGCTTTTCTGCGTACAGGCCGGGACGGCCGCGCCATCATGGAGTTTTCCGGAAAGGAACTGATCCAGGGGGAATCGGACGCGTCATCTTTCCCTTCCGGCGGTTTGCGGGCAACCTTCGAGGCCCGCGGGTATACCGCCTGGGATCCTAACAGCTACGCTTTTATCAAGGACGGCGTGCTGTGCATTCCCACGGCTTTTTGCAGCTATGGCGGTGAAGCGCTGGATAAAAAAACGCCGCCGCTGCGCTCCATGGAAGCGCTCAATCGGCAAACGCTGCGAATACTGAAGCTTTTTGGACATCATGACGTACAGGCCGCCCATATCAACTGCGGTCCGGAACAGGAGTATTTCCTGATTGACGCGGAGATCCTGAACCAGCGCCGCGACCTGATGTATACCGGGCGCACGCTGTATGGCGCCCGCCCTCCCAAGGGACAGGAGCTGGAGGATCATTATTACGGCGTGATCAAGCCCCGGGTGGCGGCCTTTATGAAGGAGCTTAACGAGGAGCTTTGGAAGCTGGGCGTTACGGCGAAGACCGAGCATAATGAGGTGGCGCCTGCCCAGCATGAGCTGGCGCCCATCTACAATGTGGTCAACATCGCGGCGGACCATAACCAGCTTACCATGGAAATCATGAAAAAGGTGGCTCAGCGGCATGGTATGGTGTGCCTGCTGCATGAGAAGCCCTTTGCCGGCGTTAACGGATCGGGCAAACATAACAACTGGTCGCTGTCCACCGATACCGGGCTTAACCTGTTGGAGCCGGGAGATACGCCGGCTGAAAACGCGCAGTTTTTGCTGTTCCTGTGCGCTGTGCTGCAGGCGGTGGACGATTATCAGGAGATGCTGCGCATTTCTGTGGCCAGCGCGGGCAACGATAACCGCCTGGGCGGCAGCGAGGCGCCCCCGGCCATTATGAGCGTGTTCCTGGGCGAGGAGCTGACCGATGTGCTCAAGGCCATCGATACCGACGCTCCGGTGAATCCCAAGGAAAAGACGCTGCTGCGTGTGGGCGTGCATACCCTGCCGCGCTTCCCCCGGGACACCACTGACCGCAACCGTACTTCGCCCTTTGCGTTTACCGGCAATAAGTTTGAATTCCGTTCTCCCGGCGCGCCCATGAGCGTATCGGGCTGCAATATTGTGCTCAATACGGCTGTGGCGGAATCCTTGCGTCAATACGCCCAAAGGCTGGAGAAGGCGGATAATTTTGAAGGCGAGCTGCACCAACTGATCCGTGATGTGATCCGCGCGCATAAGCGCATCATTTTTAATGGCAACGGTTACGGTTCCGAATGGGTAGCGGAGGCTGAGCGCCGTGGGCTGAGCTGCCTGGCCACTACGGCGGACTGCATTCCGCGGTATGTTACGCCGGAGAATGTGCGCCTGTTCGAGAACCATGGCGTTTTTTCGGAGGCCGAAATGCGCGCCCGGTGCGCTATTATGGCCGAAAACTATTGCAAGGTACTGCATATAGAGGCGGTGACCATGCTGGAAATGGCAGATCGGGATATCCTGCCTGCCGTCAGCGGCTTTTGCGGCAAACTGCGGGACCGCACCCAGCGCCAGGGCACGCGTTATGAGGCCAATACGCTGGAAGCGCTGGAGGATTTGCTGGATGAGGCATATGACGCCCGCTGTGCGCTGGAAAAAGCGCTGGAGCAAGTGAACGGCGGCGTGGATGAAAAGGCGGCGTTCAAGTATCGTGATTTTGTGTTGCCCGCCATGCGCTGGCTGCGGGCAGCCGCTGACGCCATGGAAGCCAAAATGCCATCCGCCGATTGGCCTTTCCCAACCTATGGGGATATGATGTTCAGCGTAAAGTGATTCTTAAAAACGCGTACATGAAAAGAGGGAAGTTTTACGGCTTCCCTCTTTTGTTGTGAATGAATGCTGTCCTTACTTTGCTTCTTCAGGGTTGTCATTTATCAGATTGCCTGACAGATCATATTTCAGCGTCGCGCTGACCTTTCCGTTTTCGTCGTATTCATAGACAACGGATACAGCGCCTTGCTGATCGGCATAGGGCTGGTCGTTCTCGTCAAACCAGCTTTCCCGAACAACCTTTTTGTTTCCGTTGTACTGGCGTCTGACCTGCACATAGCCGGCCTTGTTGGGAATGGGCTGGTCATCGGCGTCCAGGTATTTCTCCCAGATGGTATTGCCAGCGGCGTCGAAGTCCCGGAGGATGGTGACATAGGTATTGCCGTTGGTGACCGGCTGGTCGTTTTCGTCAAACCAGCTTTCGCGGACAACCTTTTTGTTTTCGTTGTACTGGCGGCGAACCTGCACGTAACCGGCCTTGTTGGGGATGGGCTGGTCGTCGGCGTCCAGGTATTTTTCCCAGATGGTATTGCCTGCGGCGTCATAATCCTTCAGAACAGTTACATAGGTGTTGCCGTTACCTGTAGGCTTCCCTTCCACATCAAACCAGCTTTCGCGGATGATCTTTTTATTCTCATTATATGTGCGGCGGACTTCCGCGACGCCTTTGGAATTGGCGATGGGCTGGTCGTCGGCGTCCAGGTATTTCTCCCAGATTACGTTGCCCGCGGCATCATAATCCTTCAAGACAGTTACATAGGTGTTGCCATTGGTGACCGGCTGGTCGTTTTCATCAAACCAGCTTTCGCGGATGGCTTTCTTGTTCTCGTTGTACTGACGGCGAACCTGCACATAGCCGGCCTTGTTGGGGATGGGCTGGTCGTTGGCGTCCAGGTATTTCTCCCAGATCACGTTGCCGGCGGCGTCAAAGTCCCGGAGGATGGTGACATAGGTATTGCCGTTGGTGACCGGCTGGTCGTTTTCGTCAAACCAGCTTTCGCGGATGGCTTTCTTGTTCTCGTTGTACTGACGGCGAACCTGCACATAGCCGGCCTTGTTGGGGATGGGCTGGTCGT
>JAFUGB010000181.1 GCA_017469605.1 Clostridia bacterium | reverse complement strand
ATGGCGGAAACGGTGGTCCCGGTTTCAACGGTTAACGTTTCGCCCTGCTCTCTGACGCTCACTGTCAACGGGTCGGAATCGCTGATCGTCACTGTATCCCCGGGCAACACCACCCAAACCGGAGTATATTTTTCCTCTTCCGATTCCTCCATTGCCTCGGTGGATGCTTCGGGCCGCGTCACCGGCCACAGCGCCGGCAGCGCGATCATTTACGCCACCTCGGCTTATGACAGCACCCGCTGGGGCAGCTGCACCGTTCGGGTGCTGCAGAATACTTCCATCAGCCTGAATTCCACCCGCTTTTCGCTGCAGACCGGCTATACCGAAACGCTGATCGCCAACGTCAGCCCCAGTGAAATCCTGGCCCAGGGCGTCACCTTCCGCAGCAGCAATCCCAACGTGGCCGTGGTTTCCAATACCGGCGGCAACAGCTCCACCGTTACAGGCGTGGGCCCCGGCACCGCCACCATTTACGCCACCGCTGCCGACGGCACCATGGCCACCTGCGAGGTATCGGTGGGCGTTATCGCCACCGGCATCAAGCTGTCCAAAAGCTACTTTGCCATCAATACCGGTTCCCAGACATCGCTGACCGCCACCCTGGAGCCCGCCAACGTCACCAACAGGAACGTGCAGTGGTCCTCCAGCAATACCCGGGTGGCCACGGTGGATAACAACGGCAATATCACCACCTGGGAAGCCGGCTACGCCACCATCACCGCCAAGGCTGAGGGCGGAACGGGCGTCAGCGCCAGCTGCGATATATCCGTGGTTGGCGTCAGCGTGACCCATGTGCCCACCGCCACGCCTTCTCCCACACCCCAGCCCACGCTGGCCCCCGGCGCCACAGCCACCGCGCCCGCGGGTGGCGTAACAGCCTATGTGAATACCGCAAAGGGCAGCCTGAACCTGCGCGCCACCGCCAGCTCCAGCGGCAAGATCCTGACCACCATCCCCGAAAATGGCGCCTTTACCCTGCTGGAAAAGGGCTCCAGGTGGTGCAAGGCATGGTATAAAGGCTATACCGGCTACGTGATGACCGCCTATGTGCGCTTTGACAAGGATCTGCCCACCCTGCGTCCCGGCCAAACGCCCACGCCCTCCCCGGTGGTGACCATGGCCCCCGGCTCGCCCACCGGCTCCATCGCTTATGTCAATACCGTCAGCGGCAGCCTGAACCTGCGCGCCACCGCCAGCACCGGCGGCCTGGGGCTCCGCCGCTGTCCTGAAAAAGCGGCCTTGACCGTGAGCCAGTATGGCGATACCTGGTGCCGCGCCTGGTACAACGGCAGCACCGGCTATGTGATGACCAAGTACGTCCGGATGGGCAACGCCACCGCCACGCCCACCGCCTATACGCCCACGCCCAAACTGGCCATCGGCGTAACGCCTACGCCCGCCCCGCTGTCCGGCAGCGTGGCCACCGTGGCCACCAAAAATGGCGGCAGCCTCAACCTGCGCAGCGCCGCCAGCGCCTCCTCCACCCGCGTGCGGCTGATCCCCCCGGGCGCCGTTATCGATATTCTGCAGTACGGCAAGGAGTGGTGCTATGCCCGGTACAACGGCAGCACCGGCTATGTGATGACCAGCTTCCTGATCCTGGGCACCGGCGTGAATACCTCGGGTACCGCTGTTTCCGGCACCGCCGCACCCACCGCCACCGTGCCTGTTTCCAGCGGTTCCACCAAATACGCCCAGGTCAATACCGGCAGCGGCGGCCTGAACCTGCGCAAGGGCCCGGGCGCCGGCTATGCCCGCATTACCATTATTCCCAAGGGCGCTTACGTGATCGTTACCAACCAGGGCACGGTATGGAGCCAGGTTAACTATAACGGCACATCGGGCTACGTGATGTCCTACTACCTGAAGGCGCTGTAATCGCGCCAACGGGAAACCGGGGCCAAGCCGAAAGGCCCCATAAAAAAACAGAGGAGTTCGCCATGAACTGCTCTGTTTTTTTACCGGGAAATCGGCCTGTACCACGGTGCGCGCCGTGCCCCGCTCCGCGCCTTTCCCATAAACGGCGGGCTGTCAGTTTTCGGTCTGCGCGCGCCGGCGCATGCGGCGTTTTTTGCGGACGGGGGAAAACAGGGAACCGTCGGATCGCTGCATAAATACACCTCCTGTATCAGCATGGCCGCAAAAAACCGAAAAAATACAGGCGCTTGCAAATCTGCTGAAAGTGTGCTATGATAAAACCAATCCCCGATACAGGAGATGGTTCCATGTTCAATATGCATATTTTTCTGGTGGGCATGGCGGGCGCAGGTAAAACAAGCCTGGGCCGGCGTTTGGCTGCCAATTTAAATTTGCCGTTCATTGATACCGATCAGCGGGTCAGTGAAATCATGGGAATGTCGGTGATTGAAATTTTTCAAACCCTGGGCGAGCCGTTCTTCCGAAACGCCGAGGCCGGCGTGCTGATTGAGCTGATCGGCAAGCCCCCCTGCGTGGTGTCCACAGGGGGCGGGCTGCCCACGGTGCAGGAAAACGTGATGCTGATGCAGAACCACGGCATCATCATCCACGTGGACAGGCCGCTGGACCAGATCCTCAGCGATATTAAAATGGAACGCCGCCCCACCCTGGCGGGCGGTTCCTATGAAAACGTGATCGATCAGTATAACGAGCGCATCGGCCACTATAAAGCCTGCGCCGATTACCGGCTGGACAATTCCCATGGCTTTGCCGTGGGTCTGCAAACCCTGACCCAGCTGGTGGAAAACATCAAATAACAACACAAAGCGTCACGCGGAAAGCCTTTACCGCGCGACGCTTTATTGTTCATATAAAACCCGGCATTTGCAGGGGAGGGACGAACGGGGGCGCCCATGGCTTCAATGCTTTCGGCGCGATGGGGCATCAATCCACGCCGTTTTGCCGCCCGAGCTGCCAGTATTCGGCCAGCCCGGCACAGATGGCCTGGGCTACTTGCTGGCGGTACTCGGGCGTAAGCAGCTTGGCTTCTTCGGCAGCGTTGCTCAGGAAGCCGCATTCCACCAGCACGGCGGGAATGCTCAGGTTCCGCAGCACGTAATAATCGCCGGTGTTGGCGGTGCGGGGCCTGGCGGGCGCAAGGTCCCGGTTCATGGCATCCTGCAAAACGCCTGCCAGCAGGCGGCTGGCGTCCTGGCCCTTGCGGTAGAACACCTGGGGGCCAGACTCCGACCGGCCGCGGTACTCGTTCATATGAACAGAAACAAAGATATTGGCCTCGGCCGCCTGATCCACCCGATACTTGAGGTCGCGGCGCTTGCGCTCGGCGCCTTCGTCGGCCAGGGCGGTATCGGTTTCCCGGGTCAGGATCACCTCCGCGCCCTGGTCCCGCAGCAGGTCCCGGAGGCGCAGGGCCACATCCAGGTTCAGCGCCTTTTCGGGCGTGCCGCTGTCCCGGCCATAGGCGCCGCCATCATAGCCGCCGTGGCCGGGGTCCAGGCAGATTACCGCTCCGCTGAGCGGCCCGGGCTGGGGGATGACGGTTGGCGTGGGCGGCGGCGTCTGCTCCCCGGCATTTTTTACAGGATTATGAAGCCAGGCAAGGAACAGCACCGCACAGGCCAGCGCGCATAATCCCCATCGGGCCCAACGGGTTTTCCCCATAATTATCCCCACCTCTTTCTTGGCGTTTTGACAGGCGACCGGATTTTTATGCATGGATCGTATGGGCCGCGCCCCGTAATTCCGCGGCTTTTCCGGGCTGCCGGACGGCGTTATACAATATTTGCCGCATGAAAACCAATTTTGAACGGAAAAAATGAGATATCCACATTATCCACAGAGTTATCCACCGATTTTTACGCCAAAACCCCCGATTTTTCTCATTTTTCCCTTTTTCCGGGTGGAAAACGCCGGTGGAAAGAAAAAGTTATCCCCATTTTTGCGTCCGAGTTATCCACCGATCAATCCCCATCCGCCCGGGTGCCCGGTGGCCTGTCAAGCGAAAAAAACATTAATTTTTTGTCACAGGCAGATGCATAAAATGGCAAAAAGACGCCAGAAAACAACAGGGGGAAATGACAGATCCCATCATGCCGTTTTCCCCGGCCCTGTCCCAATCAAATGATGATCATTTCGGCGTTCGTTTTTCCCGCGTTCCGCGTTACTCCTCCAGGTCCCCGGGCAGCAGCTGCACCAGTATCACGTCGTCCCCGATCCGGGTGATGCGCTCCCAGGGGATGACGATGCCGCTTTTTTCGCCCTTGAACAGCCCGCCGATCTTGAAGTCCCCGGGCACCACAATGGCCTGTACGCAGCCGTCGCAGGCCGAAAACTCAATATCCATTACCTTGCCCAGCTTTTTGCCGGTATCCACGTTGACCACATCCTTGGTGCGCAGTTCGGACAAGCTCATACCCTTCCCTCCATGGCTT
>JAFUGB010000180.1 GCA_017469605.1 Clostridia bacterium | reverse complement strand
TTGGGCTTCCAAGAAAGTACATCCCCGTTCGTTTCCTTCTTTCGTAAATCCCAATTCATTGCTGTCTTGTTTTTCTTTGGCGTGGGTATTACAATAGGGACAAACGCACGAAAGGAGAACGTCGATGATCTGTTTCCTTACCAGCAGTCCCTTCCTGCCCGACGCCTGCCTGCTGAACCCGGCCAACGGGCAAATAGACGAGATGCGCCGGACGATCCCCAATCGATGCCGGTCCGTGTTTGTGTGCTCAAATCCCAATGCGCATGCGCTGACCGTGGGGTTTGGACAGGATATGCGCATGGCCTTTGAGGCGGCGGGCTTTTCTTTTGCGGATTGGCAGGTGCTGGACGGAACCAATGCGCCCCATGCCGCTTCCCTTGTTGCAAACGCCGATCTGTTGGTTTTGAGCGGGGGCCATGTGCCCACGCAAAACGCTTTTTTCCGTGGGATCGGCCTGCGCCAAATTCTGGAGGGCTATCAGGGGGTCATTGTGGGAATCAGCGCAGGCACCATGAACTGCTGCGATATCGTTTACGCCCAGCCTGAGGAACCGGGGGAGACGACAGACCCGGCTTATCAGCGCTTCCTTCCCGGCCTGAACGTTACCCAAACCATGATCCTGCCCCATTATCAGGAGGTAAAGGACAGCTTCGTGGACGGATTGCACCTGTTCCGGGATATTACCTGCCCGGACAGCGCGGGGCGGATTTTCTATGCCCTGCCCGATGGCAGCTATGTGCTGTCCGTCGACGGCGATGAGACAATCCATGGGGAGACCTGGCGGATCCGGGATGGGGTGATGGAAAAGATCTGCGGCCAGGACGAATGCTATCTGCTTAAATAACCTGCCGCCGGTGGACTTTTAAGCCATTCAATGCTATAATCTTTTTGATACTTGCGATCTGAGAGGTACGGACATGGAGAAGCGCGCGGTTTGCGTGAGCTGCTTTGACTTTTATGATCACAGGGTGGAGCTGGTAATGGACCAGCTTCGCTCCAGAGGGTACAAGTGTACCTACATCACCGGTGATTTCAGCCATTTCACCCAGCAGAAATATACCATTAACGTACCCGGCGGAGAGCAGGTGCCCACCATCCCTTATTACAAAAATATGTCGGTGGCGCGGGTGGCCTCCCACCATTTTTTTGCTAAAGCCGTGTTTAAGCGAATCGAGGAGATCAGGCCGGACTTTCTATACCTGATGGTGCCGCCCAACAGCCTGAGCCTGCGGGCGGGCCGCTATAAAAAGAAGCACCCAAAGGTCAAATTGGTGCTCGATCTATATGATCTGTGGCCTGAAACCTTCCCCAATGGCAGGGCGAAAAAGCTGGCCGCGCTTCCCTTCAAATTGTGGGGACTGATGCGGGATAAGGGCCTGAAGTACGCCGATCTGGTGTACACCGAATGCGATCTGTACCGCCATGTGCTCAAAAAACAGCTAAAGGATAAGGAAACCCGCCTGCTGCCCATCTGCCGGGAAACGCCCACCACCGGGCCTGAGCCGGTGGCCCCGGACGGCCCGGAGCTGTCGCTGTGCTACCTGGGCTCCATCGGCAAGCTGCTGGATATTGACGCGCTGACCGAATTGCTGCGGCAGATGGCGGCGCTGCGGCCGGTGAATTTTCATATCATCGGTGAGGGCGAAACCCGGGCGGAGGTGATCCGCGCTGCGGAGGATACCGGGGCGCATGTGATGTATTATGGCCGGGTGTATGATCCCCAAAAGCGGCAGGCGATTTTTGATCAATGTCATTTTGGCATCAATATCATGAAAACCGATGTATGCGTGGGCCTGACCATGAAATCACTGGATTATTTTGCGGGCGGCTTGCCCATTATCAATGGCATCGAGGCCGATACGCGCCGGATAATCCGCAAGTATGACGCGGGAATAGAGCTGGATCGCGGCGATATTGCCCGCACGGCCAGGGAAGCCGCAATGATGACGGCGGAGCGGAATACCGCCATGCGGCGCAATACGCTGCGTATGTTTGAGGAGAATTTTTCGGCGGCGCACGTGCGCGGGATCCTGTCGGAGCTGGAATGATGAAGGAGAAAAAGGCGAAAATTGCCATATTGCTGGCCACGTACAATGGCGCGCGCTATTTGCGGGAGCAGCTTGATTCCATCCTGGCCCAGGAGGAGCAGGACTGGCATTTGCTGATATCGGATGACGGTTCGCGGGACGATACGCTCAAGATCCTTGAGGAATACCGGGCCCGCTATCCGCAAAGGATAACGCTGGTGGCGCATGAAAGGCCCACGGGGAGCTCCATGGCAAACTTTATGCTGCTTACCCGGCAGGCGGGCGATTACGATTACGTGATGTACTGCGACCAGGATGACGTGTGGCTGCCCTGGAAGATTGGCGTTACGCTGCAAAAAATGCGGGAAACCGAGGATGGCCGGATCGGGCTGCCCTGCCTGGTGCATACCGATTTGAAGGTGGCAGGGGAGGACCTTTCGGTGAAGAATGAGAGCTTTTTTTATTCTTCCATGCTCCGTGCCGATCGGGACCGCCTCAACTATCTATTGATTCAAAACATCGTTACCGGATGCACCATGATGATCAATCATGCCCTGTGGGAGCTGGCTGTCCTGCCGGTGACCGGGGGCGAAATGCTGATGCATGACGGCTGGTTCGCCCTGATTGCCGCGGCTGTGGGCCGCATCGGGTTTGTGGATGCGTCCACCATCCTGTACCGGCAGCACAGCGATAATGTGGTGGGGGCCAAAAACGTGCGCTCTTTCCATTATATTGCCGCGGCGCCGGGCAGGCTGAAGCAGAACAGCCGCTCCATCCGCCAATCCCAAAGCCAGGCCGGCGCGCTGGCGAATACGCTTGGGGACAGGCTTTCCCCGGAGCAAACGCGCATGCTCACCCAATATGCCGGGCTGCGTCGGTACGGAAAGCTGAAACGTTTGGCGGTGGTGTTCCGCTACCGGATCTGGCTGCTGGGCTGGCATCGCAAGCTGGCGGAGCTCGTGCTGATATGAAGGGAGATGAGGGGATGCGTTCAAATCATACGCTGTATGTTGTGATTCCCTGCTATAAGGAAGAGGAAGTGCTGCCCGAAACCGCCAGGCGCATGCGGGAAAAAATGCGGGCGCTCATGGACGCTGGCAGGATCTCGCCGGCTAGCCGGGTGATGTTTGTCAACGACGGCTCCAAGGACCGCACCTGGGAGATCATTGCCGAGCTGCACCGGCAAGCGCCCGATCTGTTTTCAGGCGTCAACCTGAGCCGGAATCGGGGCCATCAAAACGCACTGCTGGCCGGGCTTATGACGGCGGTAAACGATGCCGATATGATCATTAGCATGGATGCCGACCTGCAGGACGATATCAATGCCATGGATGGCATGATCGATGCTTACCATAACGGCTATGACGTGGTGTACGGCGTGCGCTCCTCCCGGACCACCGATACCTTTTTCAAGCGCTTTACCGCCGAGGGCTTCTATAAGCTGATGAAAGCCTTGGGCGTGGATATCGTGTTCAATCATGCCGATTACCGCCTCATGAGCAAACGCGCGGTGGAAGGGCTGGCGGAGTTTCGGGAAGTCAATCTGTTCCTGCGGGGCATTGTGCCCCAGATCGGATACCGCTGGACCACGGTGGAATATGCCCGCGCCGAGCGCTTTGCGGGGGAAAGCAAATATCCCCTGAAAAAAATGCTGGCCTTCGCCTTTGACGGCATTACTTCCTTCAGCGTCAAACCCATGCGCCTGATCCTGAACGTGGGCGCCGTGGTGTTTATCGTCAGCCTTTTCATGCTGCTGTACGCCTTCATCTCCAAGCTGACTGGCCATGCCAACGCGGGCTGGACGTCGCTGATGGGGTCGATCTGGCTGATTGGCGGTATCCAGCTGCTGGCGCTGGGCGTAGTGGGAGAGTATATCGGAAAAATCTACGCTGAAACCAAGCAGCGGCCCCGGTTTATCATTGAGGAGGTGCTCAATAAGCCGGGGGAAAAGGATGCCGGCAATCCATAACGCGCAATCGCATATGGCGCATGAAAGGTCCTTCAAAAGAGAAGGGCCTTTCGCTGTCTGTTCCCGGTTTTATCAAAATCAGTTGCGCCGGATTGCGTATATGTTGTATAATATCCTGTGTTATCATGAGGGGGTGTTGCGGTGCTGAAGAAAATCATCTGCATTGTGCTGACATTGATGCTGCCCTGCGCGGCGTTGGCCGAATATACCATGGCCGGATACGACGACAGCAGCACTTATCGCGATTGGAAAACCAATGGTTTTTTCCGGCGAATGGAGGAAAAAACGGGCGTTCAATTTACCTATCGCCAGTATACCAAGGCATCGGACTGGACGAAGGCAAAGGCCGAAATGCAGGCG
>JAFUGB010000013.1 GCA_017469605.1 Clostridia bacterium | reverse complement strand
TTCCGCGATATGGTTTCCAAAACGTCCCAAACCAATCAGCAAAATGGATTTCATGGTTTTTCCTCCTTTAGCCTACTGTGATTTTTTCCAATGGCAGCGTGCTTTGAGTTCCTTTTTTAACTGACTGCGCGGCATAGATCAGCGTAAGCCCGCCAACCCTGCCCAGGAACATCAATACGATCAGGATCAGCCTGGAAGCAACGGAAACATGACTGGTGATCCCCAGGGTGAGCCCGACGGTTCCAATGGCGGAGGCCGTTTCAAACAGACAGCTCATGAGGGGCAGCCCTTCGATCCGGCTGATGATCAGGCCGCTTCCGAAAAAAAGCAGCAGATACATCATCAGGATGGCGATTGCCTGCCGGGCCGTATCATCTGCGATCCGCCTGCCCCAAAGGCTCACATGGTCTTTTCTTCGGAAAACGGCAAACGCGGTGGTGAGAAGCACCGCCAGCGTAGTAGTTTTCATGCCGCCCGCCGTGGAGCCGGGCGAGCCGCCTACAAGCATGCAAACGATCATCAACGCCTGGCCCGATCTGCTGATATGGTTCAAATCCACGGTATTGAAGCCTGCCGTGCGCAGGGTGACGGATTGAAACAGGGCGGGCAGAATACGTTTTCCCGCCGGAATCTGCTCCATTTCAAAGAAGAAAAGCCACAGCGCCGGCAAAATCACCAGCCAGGCGGAGGTAAAAAGCGCGGCTTTGCTTTGCAATCGGTACTGTTTCCAATGGAAGCCATGTTCCCTCACGTCGTTCCACACCAGAAAACCGATGCCGCCCACTGTAATCAGCATCATTACTGTAACATTTACCAATCCATTTTGGCTGAATCCAGTCAGGGATGAAAAGGGCTCCTGCGCGCCCATCAGGTCAAAGCCCGCGTTGCAGAAGGCGGAAACAGAATGAAAGACAGCGTACCAAATCCCTTTTCCAACGCCAAAGTGGGGAATCATGGAGGGGATCAGCAGCAGCGCGCCAACGGCCTCCATCCCCAGGGACGAAAGGACAATAAAGCGGGTCAACCGCACAATGCCGCCGACCTGCGGCGCGGAAATGGATTCCTGCATCACACTGCGCTGCATAAGCCCGATCTTCCTGCCGGACAAAAACGCCAGGGAAACGGCAGCCGTCACCACGCCCACACCCCCGATTTGAATGAGCGTCAGGATCACAGCCTGACCAAAGGGCGACCAGCATGCAGCTGTATCCTGCACGACCAATCCCGTAACGCATACGGCGGAAGTAGCGGTAAACAGGCAATCCAAAAACCCCACGCTTCCCGCTTTTCTGCTGGCGAAAGGCAAGGAAAGCAGCAGCGTGCCAATCAGGATCAGCGCAATGAAGCCAAAGGCAATGATCTGAAATGTGGTCATTCGATACTTTCCAAAGAGCCGCACGCTTTTACCCCCTTTCTGATATGATGCAATTATAGGATAGATCAAATAAGAACGGTGTAAGGATATCTTCTGTGTATGTAAAGATCGTGCAAAGATTTTTGTCGGCTGTACAAGCATTGATCAACATATTTTTCTTATACACAAAGAAAGCCGCTGGCACGGCCTATCATTTACCAGCGGCTGCACTTGCTCATAATTTATTGATTATTTCTTCTCTGACGATTTCTTCGGCACGGCTGTGAATATTGTTCATCCTGCCAACCCAAACCATGGGCTGTTCTGCCTTGAGCTGCTCAGTAATGCCTTCTTGTTTAACCATCTGCGCGATCAGTCTTTCGAGCATTGCTGTCGCTCTTCCGTCTGCATGGGCAAGATGCCTGCCCAAAGATCCGTTTAGAATGAGTCGCTGATAGAGGCTCGGGTGCTGCTCCTTCAGGTATTCCCTGTGCATCCGTCCCCATTTCCCAATGGAGCGCTGATCAGTTTTCTCAATCGCCAGGTTCGGGTAGTACATACCGTCTTTGCCCAAGGTATAAGTGCTGCCAAGCTCTTCAAACAGGGATTTCATTGTGTTTTCCTCCATAATTCAGTATTGCCAATCCTGCATTGGAGGCCATTTATTCTGAATTATGTTTTACGGACAATCAGTCAAATGCAACACACTTGCCCGCCGCGGGCGCCGGGCGCCTTCGCCTGCCGGACTGAATGGGCATAAAAAACCGCCGCGCCTTTTCAGCGCGACGGTGAA
>JAFUGB010000012.1 GCA_017469605.1 Clostridia bacterium | reverse complement strand
CTTATCTGGGCAAGGGCATCAAGTACGAAAACGAGCATATCCGCCGCAAGGAAGGCAAGAGCGGCAAGTAAGGAAAGGAGTGACTGCAAATGTTCAAAAAGCGTGACCGTAATGAAGTGCGCGTAATCCGCCACGCCCGCGTCCGCAAAAAGATCAGCGGCACCCCTGATATGCCGCGCCTTTGCGTGTACCGCAGCAACAAGTACATCTATGCTCAGGTGATCGACGATACCAAGGGCGTCACCCTGGTGCAGGCTTCCTCCCTCGACCCGGCCCTGAAGGGTCAGCTCGACGAGGTGGATAAGTCCGGCGAGGCCAAGCTGGTGGGCAAGCTCGTGGGCGAGCGCGCCAAGCAGGCCGGTATCGATACGGTGGTCTTTGACCGCGGTGGCTACGTTTACACCGGCCGCGTGGCGGCTCTGGCCGCCGGCGCCCGTGAAGCGGGCCTTGAGTTCTAAGAAGGAGGCAGGACGCTATGCAACGCAGAGAACGTGAACGCCGCGAAGAGCCCCAGAGCGAATTTAAGGAAAAGCTGGTTGCCGTCAACCGCGTATCCAAGACCGTGAAGGGCGGCCGCAACATGCGCTTTGTGGCGCTGGTTGTGGTTGGCGATGAAAAGGGCCGCGTGGGTGTTGGCATGGGCAAAGCCAAGGAAGTGCCCGAAGCCATCCGCAAGGCTAATGAAGACGGCAAAAAGCATTTGGTGAACGTGCCCATCTCCGGCACCACCATTCCCCATCCCATCGAGGGTTACTACGGCACCGCCAAAGTGGTGCTGCTGCCCGCTGAGGAAGGCGCCGGCGTGATCGCCGGCGGCGCTGCCCGCCCCGTGCTGGAGCTGGCCGGTATCAAGGATATCCGCACCAAGAGCTTTGGCACCAACAACAAGATCAACACCGTGAAGGCCACCATCGAGGGCCTGAAGCTGCTGCGCAGCGCTGAGCAGGTTGCCCAGATGCGCGGCAAGACGGTGGAAGAAATTCTGGGCTAAGGAGGAGACACAAAATGAAACTGAAGGTTACATTGATCAAGTCTCCCATCTCCAGCCTGCAGAAGCACATCGATACCGTTAAGGCCCTGGGCCTGCACAAGATCGGCCAGACCGTGATCAAGGAAGACAATCCCTGCATCCGCGGCCAGATCTTTGCCGTCAAGCACATGGTCAAGGTAGAAGAAATCAACGAATAAGGAGGCCAACCTCATGAAATTGCACGAGTTGCAGCCGGCGATCGGCTCTACGACTGCTCCGAAGCGTCTCGGCCGAGGCGTAGGATCTGGTCTTGGCAAGACCTCCGGTAAAGGCCACAAGGGCGCCAAAGCCCGCTCCGGCGGCGGCAAGCGTCCGGGATTTGAAGGCGGCCAGATGCCCCTGACCCGCCGCATCCCCAAGCGCGGCTTTACCAACATCTATGCCAAGGAATACGCGACTGTCAACGTTGGCAGCCTGGAAATCTTTGAGGATGGCACTGTAGTTACCGTCGCGCTTCTCAAGGAAGCCGGCCTGGTCAAGCAAGTGCGGGACGGCGTGAAGATTCTTGGCGGCGGCGAGCTGACCAAGAAGCTGACCGTTCAGGTGGAAAAATTCACCCAGTCCGCGAAAGAAAAGATCGAAGGCGTCGGCGGGAAAGCCGAGGTGATCTGACATGTGGGAAACGCTGCGTAACGCATGGAAGGTCGAAGAGCTTCGCAAAAAGCTGATTTATACCTTCCTGATGCTGCTGCTGTTCCGTTTGGTGGGCGTGATCCCGGTTGCCGGCATCAACGCTTCCGTAGTGCAGCAGGTTGCCAGCCAGTACGACGTGCTGGGACTGGTTAACATGATGACAGGTAACTCCTTCAGCCAGATGACCATCATGGCCATGGGCATTACCCCCTACATCAACTCCAGCATTATTATGCAGCTGCTGACTGTCGCCATTCCTGCGCTGGAACGCCTGAGCAAGGAAGGCGGCGACGAGGGCAAGCAGAAGATCAACCGCATCACCCGTTATGTGACGGTTATCCTGGCGGCTCTGCAGGCGATCGGTATCATCGCCGGTTTGCAGCGCAGCGGCAACGTGCTTTATCCCGAGTATAACAACTTCTTTGGTTACCTGACCATCGGCGTGATCATGGCCGGCGGTACTGCCCTGGCCATGTGGATCGGTGAGCGCATCACCGCCAACGGCGTCGGCAACGGCGTCAGCCTGCTGATCTTTGCCGGTATCATCTCCAACCTGTTTAACGCCATCGTGCTGGGCCTGACCGATGTGCTGGGCATCACCAGCTATGGCACCACCATCTGGCAGCTGCTGATCATCGTGATCACTGCCCTGATCATCATCGTGCTGGTCACCTTCGTGGATATGGGCGAACGCCGCATTCCCGTACAGTATGCCAAGCGCGTGGTCAATCGGAAGGTGTACGGCGGCCAGAGCACGCACATCCCGCTGAAGGTGATCTCCGTGGGCGTGCTGCCCCTGATCTTCGCTTATTCCTTCCTGAGCTTTCCCGGCACGATCTTTGCCATGTTTGGCACCAGCAGCAAGGCTTATCAGTGGTGGAACACCAATATGTCTTCCACCTCCTGGCTGTACATGGTGGTGTGCGCGCTGCTCATTATTGCCTTCTCTTACTTCTACACCAGCATTACCTTTAATCCCCGCGAAATCGCGGAGAACGTGCAGAAGCAGGGCGGCAATATTCGCGGCCTGCGCCCCGGCAAGAATACGGTGGATTATCTCCAGCGTACTTCCAATCGCCTGACCCTGTTCGCCGCCCTGTTCCTGGCCGTTCTGGCCACCGTGCCCAACCTGCTCTACGCCGCCCTCAATGTGAGGCTGCCCTTCGCCGCCTCTTCCATCCTGATCTCGGTCAGCGTGGCCATTGAGACCGTGCGCCAGGTTGAAGCGCAGCTGGTTATGCGCCACTACAAGGGATTCCTTTGATTCCTGTACGCGCATTCAATTAAACACAGAATCCCACTTCCCGCCCGCAAGGCGGGGTGGGATTTTGTGATTATAAATTGACATTTTTAAAAGGACAGGGTACAATAGAACAGTTAAGTTACTTCTTGTAAAGCATCTTTAAAAAAACAGGAAAAGGAGCCACAGCTATGAATATCGTCTTTCTTGGCCCTCCCGGTGCAGGCAAAGGAACCCATGCCCAGCGCCTGATGAAGGAACTGAACATTCCCCAGATCTCCACCGGCGATATGTTCCGCCGCGCCATCCGCGAGCAGACGCCCACCGGTATGGATGCCAAGCGCTACATGGACAAGGGCGAACTGGTGCCCGATGAAGTGGTGGTGGCCATGGTGAAGGAGCGCCTGGCTGAGCCCGACTGCGCCAACGGCTATATTCTGGACGGGTTTCCGCGCACTGTCGCCCAGGCGGAAGCGCTGGATACCATTGCCAAGATCGATGTGGCGCTGAATATTGATACACCCGATGAGATCATCATCAGCCGTCTCAGCGGGCGGCGGGTGTGCGCTGCCTGCGGCGGCACCTTCCATGTGAGCATGCTTAAGGGCGAAAATTGCCCGGCCTGCGGCGGCGAATTGTTCCTGCGCGACGACGATAAGCCTGCTACCGTTAAAAACCGGCTGGACATCTATCAGGAAAAGACCGCTCCCTTGATCGATTATTATGAAAAGAAGGGCATCCTGTCCACCGCCAAGTGTACCGATGGCGGCGTAGAGGAAAACTATGCGCTGGTAAAGGCCGCCCTGAATGCGATGGCGTAAAATGATCAACCTAAAAAATGATTTGCAGCTGGCAAAAATGCGGTCGGCCGGCCATCTACTTTACGACGTGCTGTGCCAG
>JAFUGB010000179.1 GCA_017469605.1 Clostridia bacterium | reverse complement strand
GACCCCAAGCGCCAAAACTGGCCTGAAATAAAGGGCGATATCGATTTTGAGCACGTGGACTTCCGGTATAACGAAGGCGAGCGCGTGCTGGCCGATTTTAACCTCCATGTGAACGCCGGGGAAACCGTCGCGCTGGTGGGCCCCACCGGCGCGGGGAAGAGCACGGTGGTAAACCTGGTATGCCGGTTTTATGAGCCCACGGCAGGCAGCGTGAAGATCGACGGCGTTGACTGCCGGCAGCGCAGCCAGCTCTGGCTGCAATCCAACCTGGGCTATGTGCTCCAGGAGCCGCGGCTCTTTTCGGGCACCATCCGGGATAATATCCGCTACGGCAGGCTGGACGCCACCGACGAGGAGATCGTCCGCGCCGCCCGGCTGGTCAACGCCGAGCCCTTTATCCTGCGCATGGAAAAGGGATATGATACCGATGTGGGCGAGGGCGGCAGCCGCCTGTCCACCGGCGAAAAGCAGCTGATCTCCTTTGCCCGCGCCATTCTGGCCGATCCCCGGATCTTTATCCTGGACGAGGCCACATCCTCGGTGGATACCGAAACCGAGGCCATCATCCAGCATGCCATCAATCAAACCCTGAAGGGCCGCACCTCCTTCATCATCGCCCATCGCCTGTCCACGGTGCGCTCGGCGGACCGCATCCTGGTGATCGAGGAGGGAAAAATCCGCGAATCGGGGACCCACCAGGAGCTGCTGCGGCAAAAGGGCAGCTATTATAAGCTGTACATGAGCCAGTTTGAGGAGGATAAGACAAGGGAAATCCTGGATGGCTGACAGACGGGGCATGATAAAGGCGCTGCCGCTGAATAAAATCAGGGCAGCGCCGATTTGTTGTTTTCAGTTTTTTGCGCCCAGGTAATCCCGCAGCTCCCGGGGAAAATCGGTCTGAATCACATCAGCCCCGTGGTCGATCAGCCAGCCCCAGCCGTTTTCCGGGCCGTGGAGCATGGAAACGGTATCATTGTGCAGGGCGCACATATCCGGGGGATATTTTCCCAGGTCCAGGGCGTTGACCCATACGCGGATGTCCTGCCGGGCCAGCTCCTGCCGGAACGCCGGGGCGAGCACCGCCGCGTCCTCCCGCTGGAACATGACCTCCACCATGGGTATGCGCACCTGGCCGGGCAGGGCGCGGAAGGCCGCGATATCGGCATCCGTGCGCAGGATGGGCATAAACAGCGGCTGCCAATCGCAGCGCGCCAGGCGGACCAACGCCCCGTCAAAGGGCGGCGCGCCCTTGAACACCACCTGGTCCGCCATGCCCTGCCGGGTGACCAGCGGCCATGCTTCCTCTATGAAACCGTCGGCCTGGTCCAGGTTGATCAGGCACCGGTTCCGGAACGCCGAAAGCGCCTCCTCCAGGGTGGCGACGGCGCAGCCCGACGGCTCGCCAATCTGGTTGTTCAGGCTGAAGCAGCGCAGCTCCCGCAGCGTGTGGGCGCGTACCGGCCCATGCAGCGTTGGCAGCAGGCGGTGCACATCCAGATCATGAAACAGCACCAGCACGCCATCCTGGGTGCGCTTGAGGTCCATCTCCAGGATGTCGGCGCCGCTGCGCAGGGCGGCCCGGAAGGCCGGCAGCGTATTTTCCACCAGGTTGCCGCCCCGCAGGCCGCGGTGGGCGGCGATCAGAATTTGTTTCATGGGCTTCCCTCCCTACCGGCTTGGAACGGGCAACGGATCCCGGGTAGTTTTCGCGTCGCCAAAGAAAAAGAGCAGGTCCTGCAAATCGGTTTCCAGCATATCCCCGCGCCGGACATATTCCATGACCCGCGCCAGCATGGCGCCGCGCTGATAAGGCACGGCGTGGAAGGTTACGCGGCCATCCTGGATCAGCATATAATGGGCGCGCTTGTCGTCGTCGTCCGGACGGCGGTAGCTGACCGATCCGGGGTTGAGCCACAGCCTGTCATCATCCAGCATATGCATGCAGCGGCGGTGGGTATGGCCAAAGATCATGCGCCTGGGATGGGGGGACTTGGGCCCGGTATACCAGCTTTGCCAGCAGTCGTCAAAGGCCTGCACGCTCTCAGGCATATCGTAACAGCCATCCTTCATCTGGTGCTGCATCACGTAATCGATTCCATCGGCGGAAAAGCTGATATGCAGGGGTAGGCCCCGCAGAAAATCGGCATCCTCCGCCGTGATGCGGGCGCAGTTGTCATGCACCCATTTCCATTGCCGGGTGCCGCGAAAGCGCGTCACCTCATCCGATGCCAGGATATTCAGAAGATGGCGGTCGTGGTTGCCCATTACGCAGCGCACGCCGTGGTCGCGGACCCAGGCGATGGCCTCATGGGGATCGGTTCCGTAATCCACGAAGTCTCCCGCGCAGTAAATGGCGTCCACCGGGCCCGCGCTTTGGGCCACGGCCTCCAGCGCCGTCACATTGGCATGGATATCCGAAATAATCAATAGCTTCATCAACCGGCCCTCAACAGATTTGATATACCGCTTTTTCTCGGACCTGCGCGCCCATCAGCCCGCTGTCGATCCATTTTTCAATTTCCGCCTGCCCGCCGTCAAACCGGAAAGAAAAACGGTTTTCCATTTCGGTTTCGGTCCACAGCAGCGACAGCTGCAGCCGCCCCGTGCTGTCGAGCCAGGCGGCGGCGTCGATCCGCGTGACCACTTCCCGGTCCTGGGTATAGACCAGCCGCCCGGTCCGCCGCCCGCCCTGCGCGTCGGCCGTCAGGCGGCGGGTTACGCCGCCCTCGGTCCAGGAAATTTCCAGCTCGTCCCGCCCAAAGCGCAGGGTGATTTCCTCCGCGCCGGGGTAGGCCGTCCGGTGCTTGGACATGCCGTACAGGATGCCGAAGGAAATTTTACCGCCATCGGCCCGCAGGCGCATTGCCGCTTCACGGGCCTGCCAGTTTGCCGCCTGTCCGCCGTCAGGCCGGGGCAGTGAAAGCCGCAGCATGCGGTTTTTCAGCGTGTCGGATTGGGCGCAGGGAGGCAGGGGATGGTCCTGCACCTGGGGGATCAATATTTCAAACAGGGCATTCAGCGTGGCCTGGGGGCCATGCACGGGGGCGTATTCGCCTGTTTTTCCCTTCAGCATCCGCAGCTCGTTGTGGGTCATATGCTCGCCCAGGTAACCGCACTCATGGATGGATACGATCATATCCAGCGAAGGGATCACCACGGAGAACTGGCCGTAGGCGCCGTCGGCCCGGTATGCGCCGGGATAACGGCATTGCCAGATCTGGTAGCCGTACCCTGCGCAGTTGTCAGCGATCCATGGCGTATGCGCGTGGGCGGGGATTGTATCCATCAGCGGACGCGTCGCGTCCCGGACAAACTGCGCTGCCAGCAGGCGTTCGCCTTCCCATACGCCGCCGTCCAGGTACAGCTTCATCAGCCGCAGGTTATCTTCGGTGGTGGTAAACATGCCGTGCCCGCCCAGGCAGGTGCCGTCCCCGCCCCGCCGGCACAGGACGCGCGAAGCGTTGATCCCGATTTTGTCAAACAGGCGCGGCGTTAAAAAATCCACCATGCTTTGGCCGCTGACCTTTTCCACAATGGCGGACAGCACGGCGGTGGCGTGGCTGTTATAGCGCCAGAAGGTGCCGGGATCATGCTCCATGGGGCGCGCGAAAAAATCCTCCAGCCAGTCGGCCGGGTAGCGCTCGGCCTCTGTTTCCGAGCCGGCGCCCATCAGCAGGATATCCCGAACGGTCAGCGCGGCCAGGCGATCGGTGAGCACGGGCGGCATTTTATCGGGCAGGAGATCGGCCGCCCGGCTGTCCAGCCGCAGCAGGCCCTCGTATTCCGCCAGGCCGATGGCCGTGGCGGTATAGGTTTTGCTCAGGGAATGGTCGCTGTGATGCAGGCCGGGCGCATAGGGCGCCCACCAGCCCTCGGCGCATACCTTGCCCTGCCGCATGATCATCAGCCCATGCATGCGGGTAAAGCCGCCGTTCTCCAGCGTATCAAGCAGTTGGTGGATGGCCGCGCTGGGAATCCCCACGGCTTCGGGGGAACAGCGCGGAAAGGGGGAATGCTGTGTCATGGGTGCAAGCTCCTTTATTCTGGAAAAATCCGGGTGCTTTCCCGGCGGTGCAGCGTTACGGGCAGCACGGTTTCCTGGGGCACTTCCTCCCCCTGGATCTGCCGGATCAGCAGGTCCACAGCGGCCTCGCACATCTTTTCCAGGGGCTGGCGCACGCTGGTGAGGGGAGGATTGAGCATGGAGGCCAGGCTGTTGTCATTGAAGCCCACCACCTTGACATCCTGGGGGATGCGCCGCCCCGTGCGGGCGGCCTGCTGCAGGATATAGGTGGCCACATGATCGCTGGTGCAAAAAACGCCGTCCGTCTGGGGATAGCGCTCAAATACCAGCCGGGCCAGCCGGGCATAATCGGCCTGCCGGCCGCATTCTCCCGCTTCCACCAGACCATAGGGCATGCCCGCCGCCCGCATGACGTCGCAGAAGGCGGTATAGCGCTCATAGGCCGGCATCCAGGGATCGTCCCACAGTCCGGCCATTACGGGATGGCGGCAGCCGCAGCGCAGCAGCTCCCGGGCGGCCAGCTCGCCGCCCTGGCGGTTATCGCAGGAAACCGTGGGCAGCGTTTCCAGCCGGTAGCGCTCAAAGGATACCACGGGCAGGCGGCGGTCCAGCTTTTCGTCGATCTCCCGGGTGTTGAGACACAGGATGATGCCGTCCACCTGGTTGGCTTCCAGCATGTTTACATAGTCCTGGGCGCTGCTGGACGGATCGCTGCCGGAGCAGTACAGGATGATTTTGTATCCCCGGGCGGTGGCGACGCGGATCAGCTGGCTGACCACTTCGCCAAAAAAGGGGTTGTCAATGATGGGCACCAGCACGCCGATCAGGCGGGAGCTTTGCCGCAGCAGGGAGCGGGCCAGTTCATTGGGGCGGTAGTTGAGCTCCTTCATGGCCTGGCCCACTTTTTGATACATTTCACTGCTGATATAGCCCCGGTGGTTCAGCACCCGGGATACCGTGGTGACGGATACGCCGGCGCGCCTGGCTACCTCCTTGATGGTGGTCATACCGGTTAAACCTCAATTTCCAGGCCATCCCAGGCCACGCTGAGGCCCAAGCCGCTGACGGCGGGTTCATACTGGTCGTGGGGCGGGCACCAATGGGGCGACATATGGGTAAGATAGAAGCGGAAATCGGGCGCGCAGCAGCCCTTTTGCCGGAAGAAATCCAGCATGGCCAGATTGCGTTTCAGGGACATATGGTTCATATCCCCGGCGTCATTGATGCCGTAGGTGCCTTCCATGACCACCAGATTGTACGTGTGTTCGGCCAGCAGCGCCATCTGGTCCGCATCAAAGCTGCCGCTGTCCAGGGCATAAAGCAGGGAGCGGCCGTCCTTTTCAATGATATAGCTGTGGGCAAACCCGGGCTTTACGTGGTTGCCCCGCACGGGGGTGACGCGGTAGCCGTGGCTGGTAAAGCTTTCGCCCTCGTGCACAAGGGTAAAGGTGAGGCGGTTTTTTTCCATGAGCTCCGGGGAATAAGCCCGGGCGAATGCCTCCCGGGTAAAGCTGTTGCCGTACACATGCAGCGGCTGGATGGGCGTAAAGCGCGCGCCGCCGCGCTGGGTCATTTTCTCAAAGGGCAGGGACATGGCCGAATCGTCGGCCGCCCGCCATAAAAGCTGCAGGGGCAGCAAGTGGTCCTCGTGGGGATGGGTCATCAGCAGCGTATGCACCTGCGTCAGGTCCACGCCAAACCGGGAGGCGTTGGGAAAAGCCGTGGGGCCGCAGTCCAGGAGCACCTGGCCGTCAATGGAGGCCGCGCTGTAGCCGCGCACATTTTTTCCGCCGTGCTGCCGGGCATAGGCGCAGTGCGGGCAGGTACACCAGAAGCCGGGGTAGCCTTCGCCCGCGCCTGTACCCAAAAAAGTCAGTTTCATGCCGGATCATTCTCCTGTTCTTACTGAATTAAACCTCCCTTAGCCCTTGATGCCCGTCATTGCCACCGACTGTACAAACTGCTTCTGGAAGGCCAGGAATACAATCAATATCGGCAGCGTTACCATGGCGCTGAAGGCGAAGATCTGCCCCCAGTACACGTATACGTTGTCATTCAGGCTGCGCAGCTTTTGGGGCAAGGTCATCCAGGTGTTGTCGCGCACCACCAGCGTGGGCCACAGCAGGTCGCCCCAGGCACGGATAAAGGACATGATGGCCACGGTGGCGTAGATGGGCTTGGAAAGGGGCGTCATGATTTTAAAGAAAATGCCCGGATAGCTTTCGCCGTCGATGATGGCGGCTTCCACCAGGTCCTTGGGCATGCCGCGGAAATGCTGGTAAAACAGATAGATATACATGGGAATGGCCAGATTGGGCAGCGCCAGCGCCCATATGGTGTTGACCACGCCCAGGTTGACCGCCACCAGGAAACGGTTGATCACCACGGCCTCGGTGGGGATGATGGTCAGCGAGATCATCAGGGATATCAGGAATTTCCGGCCGCGGAATTCCAGCAGGCCCAGGGCATAGCCCATCATGCCGTTGAGCAGCAGTCCCACCGCCACCTGCAGGATGGCGTTCAGGGCGGAATTGCGGAAGTAGTGCAGGAAATCCATCTTTTCAAAGACCTGCGCATAGTTATCCAGCGACATTTTACCATAAGGGACAAAAGCCCTCAAGGTGGTCATGTCCGAAATTAGCTGGGTTTCTTCCTTCAGGGAGGAGATGAACAGGAACAGCAGCGGCGCCAGGAACAGGATGGCCACGGCCACGTAGAGCACATAGAACAGGCTGTTTGTCACGTGCTTTTTGGTTTTGTTTTGTGCCATTGCCATATTATTTGTCCTCCGTAATCCGATTCTGCACCTGGGAGATCACCAGCACGATCAGGAAGAACACCACCGCCAGGGCGGAGGTGCGGCCCACGCGCTTGTTGGTAAAGCCCTCCACGTACATCTGGTATACCAGCGTGGTGGTGGAATTGCTGGGGCCGCCCTGGGTAAGCATGAATACCTGGGTGAACATTTTCAGCGAGTAAATGGTATTGGAGATAAATACGTACACCAGGGTGTTTTTGAGCTGGGGAATGGTGATGTAGATCAGCTCCTGCCAGGAGGTGCAGCCGTCAATGGTGCCGGCTTCGTATATCTCCTCGGGAATGAACTGCAATCCGCCCAGCACGATGATCATCTGCATGCCCAGGCATTGCCAGATGGACATCACCGCAATACAGGGCATGGCCAGCTTGGGATCCTGCAGCCACTTTTGGGCCGGGATGCCGAAGGTTCGCAGGATCATATTGAACAGGCCGTCCTCCATGCCGGAGAAGAACGCGCTCCAGATCACGGTGACAACGGTCATGGTGACCACCTGGGGAGAGAAATAGATGAGCCGGAAAACGGTGACGCCCTTTGCCTGGCGGTTGACCAGCAGGGCCAGCAGCGTGGACAGCACCATCACGCTGGGCACCAGGATCAGCGTGTATTCCAGCGTGTTCAGGAATGCCTGCCGGTTTACCTTGTCGGTGAATACCTTCTGGTAGTTGGTCAGCCCCACAAAGGCGGTGGGCCGTTTGGGATTGACCACCAGCTGACGGCTGGTAAAGGAGAAGAACACCGACATAAAGAAGGGCAGGATCATAAAAACAAACAAGAGGATCATTGCCGGGGCGGACATCGCCCAGGCCGCCCGCTCCTGAGAGCGGGTCAGCTTGCTGCGTCGGTTGGCCGTTTTGCGCAGGGTGGCTTCACTCATGGTTTTTCTCCTATCCGCGTGAGCGCGGCAGCGTAATAAGGAAGGATGCCCGGCCGAAGGCCGGCCGGGCATCGAAGAAGTCGTTTTGTTTTATTCGATATTCCAGCCGTTCTCGTAGATGATTTCATCCACTTCCTCAGCGGCGGCATGCAGCAGATCGGCAGGCTCGCCGGTGCCGGCCAGGATGTCGGTGACCACGCTGGCAACCGCGTTGTACACGGTGGCATGGGCGGGGGTGATGGGACGCAGGTAGGAAATGCCGGCTTCCAGCTGTTCGCGGTACAGGTACAGGCGGCCGCCCACCTGCCAGCGATCCATGGTGTCCATCACGGAGGAGCGGGCGGGCACGCCGCCGTTCACGTCGCAGACCATATGGATGTATTCGGGGCTCATGATGGCGTCAATCACGGTCCAAGCCTGATCGCCCAGGCCGGAATCAACGGCCTTCTGGGTCATGACCACCACGGTGGAGCCGGAGCAGGTGTAAACGCCCCCGCCGTAATCGGGCATGGGAACGATGATAGCGTCATCTCCGAAGGCGCCCACATGATCGGAATACTTCCAGTGGCCCAGCATGGAGAACAGCGCTTCCTCACGGCCGAAGAAGGCATCCTCATAGTCGCAGGCGGCGTTGACATAGCCGGCGTCGATCATCTTCTTCATCCAGTCATAGGCCTTGATGGTGCCTTCGCTGTCCAGCGCGCCGGCAGCGGTCATGGTGTCACGGTTCAGGAAGTCGCCGCCGTAGGAGGCGATGATGGGCATCCAGGTGAAGTACAGGCTGGTGGCCTTGTTCTGGCGGATGTACAGGGGATAGGCATAGCCGGCTTCCTTGGCCTTGGCCAGGATGTCCTCAAACTCTTCCACGGTCCAGGCATCCTTGTAGGTTTCGGGAATGCGCACGCCCAGCTTTTCCAGCTCGGACTTGCGGGTCCACATGCCCATGCCGCTGTCAAACTGCGCCACGCCGTAGATCTTGCCGTCGTAGGTGTTCTCGGCCCATACGGAGGGCAGCACGTCGGTCTTCATTTCTTCGGTGATGTAATCGTCCAGGCAGGCGATCATGCCCAGATCCTGGTAGTAAGGGATCTGCAGGCCGTCGATGATGATAACTTCGGGGGTGTCGCCCACCACGTCGGCGGTGCTCAGCTTGTTGAGCAGCTCATCCTGGGGGAAGGGCTGGAAATCCACCTGCACGTCGGTATGGGTGGCGTTGAAATCCTCAAACATTTGGGTATATACCACGGTTTCGGCGCCGTCGGTGGCCCATACGGTGACGGTGGTGGGCTCAGCCAGCGCGATGGAGGCGAGGCTCAGCGTCATAGCCAGCGCCAATACAAGGGACAGGATTTTTTTCATGGTGACCTTCCTTTCTTTATTGAGGTTTGCCGTTCCACAGTATGTCAAACGATTGACATACTGCGTATACAACGCACCCCCGGGTTCGTTTGAATGCATTATAGCAGGTTCCATTTTATATGTCAATCGTTTAGCATGACTTTTTGGGAAAAATTATTCCAAATGGTTGGCTGTGGGCTGTGGGCGCGCAATTCACAGTGATTGACGCGCGTTTGTCTTTCTCTTGTCTCCGCGCCTGATCAATGGTATAATAAACCGATTTTTGAATATAAAGGAGCAGGACCATGATCCGTTTTGACTGCGATTATGTGGAAGGCGCCCACCCGGCGATCCTGGATTTGATGCTGAAAAGCAACCTGGAGCAAACCGTGGGCTACGGCGAGGACCCCTACTGCGAAAGCGCCCGGCAAAAGATCCGCGCGGCCTGCCAGGCGCCCGATGCCGCCGTGCACTTCCTGGTGGGCGGCACCCAGGCCAACGCCACGGTGATCGCCTCCATCCTGCGGCCCCATCAAGGCGCGCTGTGCGCCGACACCGGCCATATCAACGTGCATGAAACCGGCGCCGTTGAGGCCACTGGGCACAAGGTGCTGGGGCTGCCGCAAAAAGCGGGCAAGATCACGGCGGAGCAGGTAGCCCGGGCCGTGGAAAGCCACTATGCCGAAAGCACCTTTGAGCATGTTGTCCAGCCCGGCATGGTCTATATCAGCCATCCCACCGAGCTGGGCACCCTGTACACATTGGCGGAGCTCACCGCGCTGAGCGAAACCTGCCGCAAATACCGCCTGCCGCTGTTTGTGGACGGTGCGCGGCTGGGCTACGGCCTGGCGGCGGGCGAGGTAACGCTGCCCGATCTGGCCCGGCTGTGTGACGTTTTCTATATCGGCGGCACCAAATGCGGCGCGCTGTTTGGCGAGGCCGTCGTGATCACCGATCCCGCCCTGCAGAAGGATTTCCGCTACCATATCAAGCAGCGGGGCGGCATGCTGGCCAAGGGCCGGCTGCTGGGCATTCAATTTGACGTGCTGTTCACCGACAGCCTGTACAGCCGCATCACCGCCGAAGCTGTGGCGCAGGCCGCGCGCATCCGCGCCGCGCTGTGCGCCCGGGGCGTAAAAATGTATATCGATTCGCCCTCCAACCAGCAGTTTCCCATCCTGACGCGGGCCCAGCGCGCGTTCCTGGAGCGGGATTTTGTGCTGAGTCACTGGCAAAAGCTGGACGATGGCCATGACGTGATGCGGATATGTACCAGCTGGGCCACCAGGGAAGAAAACGTGCGGCGGCTCATTGACGCCATCCAGGCCATGCCCGAATAAGCGCTGCGCCATCCGGCAAAAACCAATACTTTTTTGATAAGCTGAGGCCGGCTGCGTTGATTGCAGCCGGCCTTGTAAATTGGGTTATTCATACGAAAACCTGATGAAAGCAATCCATCTGAAAACACAAAATTGACAGGGAAGGGATGCGAACGGGGGCGTTCTCTTTCGGAGCCCGAAAGAGAACCAGAAAGGGCTACGTTTGTCGCCGTAAATGCAACTGAAACAAAGAGAAGCAAGGACGCCTGCCGCCGCTTCCGTGCAGCGCGGCAAAGCCGCGCATGCTGTGCGCAAAGCGCACAGCGAAAACCCGCTGGACAGACCGAAAAATAAGTAAACTTATTTTTCGGCTGGCCAACGG
>JAFUGB010000178.1 GCA_017469605.1 Clostridia bacterium | reverse complement strand
TATTCCTTTTATATAGGCGATCATGTGCCCCGCAGCTGCATGGAATGGTTGGGCATCCCCGATTTTTATCTGGCCGAAGCCACCAACGGCCGGGTGTTCCGGGATCCGCTGGGGGAGTTTACCCGCGTACGGCAGGCGCTGCTGGACCGCCCGGAGGATGTGCGGCTCAAAAAGCTGGGATCCTGCGTTTTCCATATGGCACAGCTGGGACAGTACAATTACGCCCGCTGCCTGGGGCATGGCGAGCAGGCCGCCGCCGCCGTGGCGCTGGCGGATTTCTGCGGGAACGCGGCGCAGGCCGTCCACCTGCTGAACCGGGCCTACGCGCCGTATTATAAGTGGCTGTTCCGTTCCATGAAGGCACTGCCGCTGTTGGGGGACAGGGCCGAGCGGCTGACCGACCTGCTGGCAGCGCCCCTGGACATAAAGAAAAACGCCCCCATTATTGAGAGCGTTTGCGCCGAGATCGCCGCCGTCCTCCGGCAGCAGGATTTGGCGGCCTGCAACGGGGACTACCTGGAACCCTATGCCTATGAAATTGGGGAACATATCAGCGACGGCGAGCTTAGAAACATGCCGGTGATGCTGTAGGGGGCGGATTTTTCCGCCCGCTTTATTTTTTGTTCCTGTCGCCCAGATAGCCCACGGCGGCGGTATAGATCAGGCCAATGCCCTGGCAGATCACGGGCAGGCTGGTGGCGGCGTTGTAAAATACCACAATGATGCCCAGGAGGATGGCGATGGCCGCCAGGATCATGTGCAGCCTGGCGCCAAACTTGTATCCGCGGTACAGGTTCTGGGCGCCGATCAGGATGATGACCACGCCGATGACCACGTTGATGATGCTGATGAACCGCTGTGTGTTGAAGAAAATCCAGAGGCCCACCAGGCAGATCAGGATGTTGCCGAGCAGGCTGGCCAGGGCGTCGGGGGATTTGGATTTCTCCTTCCACCAGGCGATGATGCCCGAAAGGGCGGACAGCACCAGGCCGGCGGCCAGGATCTTGCCAATGATGTCCTGGGCCAGGTTATGGCCAATGATCAGCGCCAGGCCCAGCGCCGCCAGGATCAGCCAGCGCAGGATGCTTGATTTTTGCTTTTTCATAAAGATGGATGCCCTCCTTCAAGTGAATTTACAGATTTGCCAATTTATGATATGCTTGTACGCGGATTTTGTCAACCGATACGGGAGGGGCGAATGAAAAAATTACTCGTTTACCTGAAGGGGTATCGGCGGGAAAGCGTGCTGGGCCCGCTCTTTAAGCTGCTGGAGGCCACGTTTGAACTGATCGTGCCGCTGGTGGTGGCCGCCATCATCGATCGGGGCATCGGAGCGGGGGATACAGGATATATCCTGCGCATGTGCCTGGTGCTGGTGGGGCTGGGGCTGATTGGCCTTTTGTGCTCGGTGACCGCCCAGTATTTCGCGGCCAAAGCCTCGGTGGGCTTTGTAACCCGCCTGCGCCACGCGCTGTACAGCCATATCCAGCGCTTCAGCTACCGTACGCTGGACCAGGTGGGCGTTTCCACGCTGATCACCCGCATGACGTCGGATATGAACCAGGTGCAGACCGGTCTCAACCTGGCGCTTCGCTTGCTGCTGCGGTCACCCGTTGTGGTTTTTGGCGCCATGATCATGGCCTTTACCATCGACAGCCGGGCGGCGCTTTGGTTTGCCGCCGCCATTCCGGCCCTTTCCGCGGTGGTATTCGGCGTTATGCTGGTCAGCATTCCCTTGTATAAAAAGGTGCAGGGGCTGCTGGACCAGGTGCTGGCCGCCACCCGGGAAAACCTCACCGGCGTGCGCGTGCTGCGGGCTTTTGGCAAGGAAGAGGACGAGATCCGGCGCTTTGAAGGCAAAAATCAGGCGCTTGCCGATATGCAAAGGCATGTGGGCCGTGTCACCGCCCTGATGAACCCCGTCACCTATGTGATGATCAACCTGGCCGTGCTGCTGCTCATCCATACCGGGGCGGTACGGGTGGAGGCGGGGATCATTACCCGGGGCGCCGTGGTGGCGCTGTACAATTATATGAGCCAGATATTGACGGAGCTCATCAAGCTGGCCAACCTGATCATCAATATGACCAAATCGGTGGCCTGCGGCAAGCGGATTCAGAGCGTGCTGGACCTGCCCGCGGGGGAGGAAGTGAAGCCCGACGCGCCGACGGGGGACAGCGCGTACCGCGTGCAGTTCATCCATGCCGGTATGCGCTATGCCCAGACCGGCGATGAAGCATTGACCGATATAAACCTGAACGTGCGCCCGGGACAGACGGTGGGCGTCATCGGCGGCACCGGCAGCGGCAAGTCCACCCTGGTCAGCCTGATTCCCCGGTTTTACGATGTTACCGAGGGCCAGGTGCTGGTGGACGGCGTGGATGTGCGCGCCGTTGATCCCGCAGGGCTGCGCTCCCGCATTGGCATGGTGCCCCAGAAGGCCGTCCTGTTCAAGGGGACCCTTCGGGAAAACCTGCAATGGGGCAATGAGAAAGCGACGGACAGCGAAATCATGCGGGCTGTCCGCGCCGCCCAGGCCGAGGATGTGGTGGCCGCCAAGGGCGGTCTGGACGGCATGGTTGAACAGGGCGGCCGCAACCTGTCCGGCGGTCAGCGCCAGCGGCTCACCATTGCCCGCGCGCTGGTGCGCAGGCCCGACATCCTGATCCTGGACGACAGCTCCTCCGCCCTGGACTTTGCCACCGACGCCGCTTTGCGCCGCGTGCTGCGGGAGATAGAGGACCGTCCTACGGTATTCATCGTGTCCCAGCGAACTTCCTCCATCCAGCATGCCGATCAGATCATCGTGCTGGAGGACGGCCGGCCGGCGGGCGTGGGCACCCATGACCAGCTGCTGGAGCGCTGCCCAGTATATCGGGAAATTTATGAATCCCAGTTCAGGAAGGAGGATGCCCAGGCATGAGCAAGCCCAAACAGAAAGCGGAGCGCGGCACGCTGAAAAAGGTGCTGGCCTATTTGAAGCCCTATTGGGGGCTGGTGGCGCTGTCGGTGCTTCTTTCGGCGGTGACCGTGGCGTTGACCTTGTATGTGCCCGTGCTGATCGGCCGCGCCATTGACCGGATCATCGGCCCCGGCCAGGTGGATTTTGCCTACATCCTTGTCATGCTGGCCCGGATCGGCGCCATTGTGGCGGCCACCGCCGCGGTGCAGTGGCTGGTGAGCACCATCAATAACCGGATCACCTGCCAGGTGGTGCGCGACGTGCGCGATCAGGCCTTCCGCCATTTGCAGGTGCTGCCGCTGCGCTATATCGATACCCATCCCGTGGGCGGCGTGGTCAGCCAGGTCATTGCCGACGTGGATCAGTTTGCCGATGGCCTGCTGCTGGGCTTTACCCAGCTGTTTACCGGGGCGGTGACCATTTTGGGCACCCTGGGCTTCATGATCTCGATCCGGCCCGGCATAGCCGCCGTGGTGGTGCTGCTTACGCCCCTGAGCTTCCTGGTGGCCCGGTTCATCGCTGCCCATACCTACAGCTATTTTAAGCTGCAAAGCGAAACCCGGGGGGAGCAGACCGCGTTTATTGATGAAATGCTGGGCAGCCAGAAGGTGGTCAAAGCCTTTGGCCGGGAAGAAAAAAGCGTGGAACAATTTGACGAGATCAACGGCCGGCTGGAAAAATGCTCGCTGCAGGCCATCTTTTATTCCTCGCTGACCAATCCCTGCACCCGTTTTGTAAACAATGTGGTGTATGCCGGCGTGGCGCTTGCCGGCGCGTTGGTATGCGTGACCGCCGCGGGAACAGCGGCGCCCTTTACGGTGGGCAGCCTGTCGGCGCTTTTGTCCTACGCCAATCAGTATACCAAGCCCTTTAATGAGATCAGTGGCGTGGTCACCGAGCTGCAGAATGCCCTGGCCTGCGCTTCCCGCATTTTCAAGCTGATTGCCGAGCCTGCCCAGGCGCCCGACGACGCCGACGCCCGGGTGCTGGAGGAGGCGGCGGGCCGGGTGGAAATCAGGGAGGCGGCCTTCTCCTATGCGCCGGAAAAGCCGCTGATCGAAAACCTGAACCTGTGTGTGAAGCCCGGACAGCACGTTGCCATTGTGGGCCCCACGGGCTGCGGAAAGACCACGCTGATCAATCTGCTGATGCGCTTCTACGATGTGAACAGCGGCGCGATCCTGACGGAGGGCACCGATATCCGCCGGATCACCCGGCGGAGCCTGCGGACCAGCTACGGCATGGTATTGCAGGAAACCTGGCTCAAGGCGGGCACCATCCGGGACAACCTGACGCTGGGCAAGCCAAATGCGGGCGAGGACGAGATCATTGCCGCCTGCAAGGCCGCCCATGCCCATAGCTTTATCAAGCGCCTGCCCCAGGGCTATGATACCGTCATTGGCGAGGACGGCGGCTCCCTGTCCCATGGCCAGAAGCATCTGCTGTGAATCGCCCGCATCATGCTGTGCCTGCCGCCCATGCTGATATTGGATGAGGCCACCTCCTCCATCGATACCCGCACCGAAATTCGTATCCAAAAGGCCTTTGCCGCCGTGATGCGGGGCCGCACCACCTTCATTGTG